>NZ_LZGX01000118.1:0-31638 GCF_001690825.1 Gilliamella sp. Fer1-1 | reverse complement strand
TAACTTTTAATAACACGATAAAATGAATAAGTTATTACTTTCTTTTATTAAATTAGACTAAATCTTATCATAATATTTATTTTATAGAAATCACTCACGCGCTTTGCCGTAATTTAAAAAACGACTTCAAATTAAATAACTCTAGAAAACTGCTGTTGCCTTGCCATTTTTCGCATATAAATATCAAAGCACATGCAAATATTGCGTATCAATAAATGTCCTTTAGGTTGAACTTTAATTATCTGATCATTTACGGTGACTAATCCATCTTGTTGCAATGGCGCGAGTAGTTTTAAGTCTTCAGCAAAATAGTTATCGAACTGGATATGAAATTGTTCTTCTACTGCTTTTTTATCTAGATAAAAGTGGCAAATGAGTTGCTTGATTACATCACGACGAATGATATCATCCTGATTCAAATCAAATCCTTTCCATAATCCATGACCTTTTTGTTCAACTTGACTTTGATAGCTACTCAGATCTTTTTGATTTTGCGCATAACTATCACCTAACATACTAATGGCTGACACGCCCAGCCCAAGTAAATCCGCGTCCCCTTGTGTTGTATAACCTTGGAAATTGCGGTGTAATTTATTTTCTCGCTGAGCAATAGCCAGCTCATCGGCGGGTTTGGCGAAATGATCCATACCAATAAAGTGGTAACCAGCATCGGTTAATTTTTGGATGCTGGTTTGTAAAATTTGCAATTTTTGGTTGGCATTTGGTAAATCATCATCTTTAATTTTACGTTGCGCGGCAAAACGATCTGGTAAATGAGCATAATTAAATACACTTAAACGATCGGGTGAAATATCTATCACTTTATTGAGTGTTTCGGTAAAGCTTTCTACGGTCTGCTTGGGTAAACCATAAATTAGATCTAGACTAATAGAGTGAAAACGATTTTTTCGTGCCTGATTGATAAGAGAACGTATTAGTGTTTCATCTTGTTTGCGATTAATTAGATTTTGGATTTCGTGGTTAAAATCTTGAATCCCCATACTCAACCTGTTAAAACCAACACTCGCTAAGTGGTCGATGGTTTGTGGTGTAATTTCACGAGGATCGATTTCGATCGACAGTTCGGCATTATCCGCAAAATTGAAGTGCGTTTTTAGCGAAGTAATCAGGCGAGTAATTTCATCATTAGTTAAAAAAGTCGGTGTACCCCCGCCCCAGTGCATTTGTGTTACTGTGCGTTGTTTGAATAATTTTGCCCGTTCGGCAATTTCAATATCCAAAATATCAAGGTATTTGGTGACTTTTTTTGTTTGGCGAGTAATGAGTTTATTACAACCACAAAAGTAACAAAGTTTATGGCAAAACGGGATATGTACATAAAGCGATAATGGCTTTGTAGGATAACGTGTGGCGGCCGATAAAAAGTCCTGTTTGCTAAATTCTTCATTAAATTCAAGTGCAGTAGGATAAGAGGTATATCTTGGACCAGAATAGTTATATTTTTCAATTAACGCCTGATCCCATAATTGCATATCAGTCATGCTGTTACTTCCGTTTAAATCTCTGTTTAGTGCTGTTATTTTTATCGAATTTTCGTATCAGTTTTCGATGATTTCTAATTTTTGTTTTAATTTTTATTTGATTGGTTTTATTTAAATATAACAATGTGCAAATTAATAACCCAAAATATAAACTTAGCATAATTAATATTGGCATTATGATTCGCTCGCTTTTAAGTTATTAATTAGAGGCATAAAAAATAAAGGTTGTGACATTAAATCACGAGCCGAAACTTAACTATTACAATGGCATTCCAGCTCGCATATCAGAAATATACAATCATGAGTATTAATTATATTTTCCTACCATTAGTTTCGTTTTAACAAACTAACAATATCTTCTTTCTTGTCGTCTTGATCTTCAATATCATCAAAATCGTCGTCAGTATAACCGAGCTGTTGCATTAACTCATCAATTCGATTTAATTTACTATCAAGATAAGTTTGTTGCTCTTTAGTTAGTTTGCTATTTTGCTCGACTAAATCCAGTAACTTATCTAATTTTGGATCATTTTCTAGTTGTTCTAACTCTTGTTGTGGAGATAAATTTGATGATAAAACCATTTTAGTTGGTTTAGTAGGTTGTTTAGCTTGTGTGACATTACTTGAAGTTTCCGTAATTAAGGAAATGGGCTTTTTGCTACCCACACGTGGATCTTTGACTGTTTTTGTCGAATTTTTATTCTTGTTATTTTCTTGATTATTAAAGCGGGAACCACTTGGCAAACCTTTATGTTTGCGTTTACGCTTTAGTTCACGAGATTCTTCATTGATCTCTTGACGGCTTTTCTTAGTTTTTTGTTTCGATTTATTTTTTAACATACAATCTCAATTTAATACCAGAGTTAAAGATTTAGCTAGTATTTTAACAGTAACTTGACCAGATAGCTATGATGAAGCATCAATGCTAATTTGTGATTGTAAAAAATGAGATTTATGTATAATCTGAGCCAACTATTTGAGAATTAATTGCAATAGAGAAACATAAAACATGAACAATCATTTAAGCCCTTATATGCAATTTAGTCGTAAAGAGTGGGCTAGTTTACGTAATGCAGAGCCAATGACATTAACTTGTGATGAGTTAGTCTCGCTACAAGGCATTAATGAAGATCTGTCAATGGATGAAGTAAGTGATATCTATCTACCTTTATCTAGATTGCTTAATTATTACATTAGCAATAGTTTTAGTCGGCAGGCTGTTTTATCTAAATTTTTAGGCAAAAGCCAAAAAATTCCTTATATCATTGGTATAGCAGGAAGCGTTGCTGTGGGGAAAAGTACTACAGCTCGTGTATTGCAAGCATTATTATCTCGTTGGCCTGAGCATCGCAAAGTGGCTTTGGTGACAACTGATGGTTTTTTATACCCCAACAAATGCCTTGAAGAACGTGGAATAATGAATAAAAAAGGCTTTCCGCAATCTTATGATATTAAAAAACTGATCAATTTTGTTGCTGATATTAAGTCTGGTCAAGCACAGGTTAAAGCACCCGTTTATTCTCATTTAGTTTATGATATTGTTCAAGATGAACAAATTATTCTCGATAGCCCTGATATTTTAATTCTTGAGGGATTAAATGTGTTACAAGGCGCTGTAAATTATGCACAAGCCAATAATCGTGTTTTTGTTTCTGATTATGTTGATTTCTCAATTTATGTTGATGCCGATGTATCGTTATTACACAACTGGTATGTTAATCGTTTTTTAAAATTCAGAGCAGGAGCATTTAGCGATCCCAATTCTTATTTTAATCACTACTCAAAATTGCCAGAGCAAGAAGCGCTTAACATCGCAAACCGTCTTTGGCATGAAATTAATGAATTGAATTTAATAGAAAACATCCTACCAACAAGGGAAAGAGCCAGCCTTATCCTAACCAAAGGCAAAGATCATAAAGTTGATTGTGTTCAATTAAGAAAATAATTTAAAAAGGGGGGAGAAGATCGATATGAAATTAACAATAAGATCAATTTGTAAGTTAATTTTTTTAGTATTAACAGCTATCGCTTTTATACCTAATATTTATGCTGCAAATCATGACGAATATCAAGGTGTAACTTGTTTTAGCAAAAAACACATTATGGAAAAACAAATTGATGAGGCAAAAAAGGCGGGTAACTTGCGCCAAGCTCAAGGGCTTGAAAAAGCATTACATGATATCAATACATATTGTAATGATGATGATTTAAAAGCTAAATACACCGAAAAAGTAATTGAAAAGACTAAAAAAGTTGCCGAAAAAGAGCAAGCTTTAGCTAAAGCGCAAGCAAAAGGAGACGCCCAAAAAATAGCTAAACAAAAGCTAAAATTAAGTGAAACTCAAAAAGAATTGAGCGAAGCTAAAACTAAATTAGCTGAATTTTATGAAGAAATTAAAGCTAAATAACAATTGTATTATTTTGAAAAACAGTTGTATTATAATTGACCAAAATAAGATTTGAATTATTTTAATCTAAAAAATATAAAGAAATATAATGGAAAACGTATCTAAAATTAGGCAATGTATTAAGGTTGCCACTCAAGGTTTTATTGGTCGAGAACAACTAGCTGAACTTATCATCCTTGCTGCAATTGCTAAAGAGCATTTATTAGTCATTGGAGCACCTGGTACAGCGAAAAGTGCGGTAGTAAGGCGTATAGCTAAAACGATGAATGGTCAGTATTTTGAATATTTGTTAGGTCGATTTACCGAACCTTCAGAACTTTTTGGAACCGTTGATCTTAAAAAACTTCGTGAAGGAAAGGTTGAAACAGATACTAGTGGTATGTTACCAGAGGCAGAAATTGTTTTTTTAGATGAAGTTTTTTTAGGTTCAACTGCAATTTTAAATACATTATTAGGTATTTTAAATGAACGCCAATTTCGGCGAGGTCACACGAAAATCACCTGCCCGTTAAAAATTTGTATTGCCGCATCAAATAGCTTGCCTGATGATGATGGTTTGGCTGCTTTTGCAGATCGCTTTTTACTCCATCTTTTTGTTGAACCTGTTGCAGATAACTTCATCGAAGATATGCTTGCTGGTGGTTGGCAAGCCGAATATGCTGAAATAGATTCTTCCTTATCTTTAGATGAACTTGCTGAGCTAAGTGAGCAAGTCAAAAATGTTAATCTTGATAAAATTTTTTCGCCGTTTGCGGATGCAATTAGATTACTCCGACAAAATGGCATTAGCTTATCGGATAGGCGTGTAGTTAAAACACTAAAGCTTATTGCAGCAGCAGCTTTGGTTAATGGAAGGCTTGAGGCTGAAAAACAAGATTTATGGCCACTGTTTTATGTTTTACCTACCATTGATACGCAGCAGAGAGGGCAAGAGATATTAAAAGATGTCTTTACATTATCTAATAATTCTCAACTTTTTTATGCTACGGAGTCAGCAGCTCAACAACCCAACGCTCGTTTAGAAAGATTGATAGAGCTTGCTACACATTGTGTAAATAATGATGCTCAACAAATAGAAAGTGTCTTACGTGAAATTGATGCCAATTATTCCGTTGATACCATTCCAGAGCAACTAAAGCAGTTAAGAACGCAATTAATTGATTTGATAGCCCAGAATGTGTAGTGATACTTATATTCAATGGCATTGGCAACTTAATAATGATCCAGTAGTACCTGTCGCTGTGGTCGCTTGGAATGATGTTGTCCCACGCTTGTTTAATCATCTTAGACAAAACTTAAGTAAATATGATTTATCTAAATATCAATTTGTTAAAGGTGATAATTTTGTTGTGATTATTGGTGAATCCTCATTATTACCATGGGTAAATGGTGTGCAATATGCGATGATTGATAGCCAAGAACCACGACTTTGGTTACCATGCCATGCTAAACCGTCGATATCTTTGTTTTTATTGGCTGAAGCTATTGGTTATAAGTTTAAATGTGAGCAGATGCTTTTATGGGATCAGCCTAAAGCGGTTATTCCTTTAGCTAAAAAGTGGCCATTAACCAAAGAGTTTCTTGAATATGTCAAATAATCCATTACCCAAACCGTTTCGAGCTTGGCAACCTTGGTTATCATGGTTCGATGAAAATTTGCAACCGATAGTAGCGGATCTACTTTTACAACTTAATAACCTGTTAGGACCAACAAAAGAAAGCCGATGGAAAGATCAACAATTTTTATCAGGTTTAGGGGATTTAAAAAAACGTGGCAGCTATGATCATTTATTGACAAGTGAATGGTTAATAGCGGAAGAAGAACCTGATGAATTTATTCGCCGAGCAGTGAGTTATGAGCATCTTTTTTTTACCCCCATGCAAGAAAAGTCCAAGGCGAATGGCGTTATTATTGCTTTATTTGATTGTGGTATTCTACAATTAGGTGTATCTCGCCTTGTTCACCTAATTTTGATGTTATTGTTAGAGATTCGTTCTCATAATCACCAAAGTCAGTTTTATTGGGGCATTATTCAAAATCGGCCTAATTTAAGATTATTTAAAGATATTGGCGATCTAAGATGTTTACTAAACAAGCGGACTACAACGCTTGCAACGGATAAAATGTATCGTCATTGGGCTAATTATTTTGAACAGTCGGAACAAATTTACGATGAATGTTGGTTAATTGGTGCGAATCCCCCTTTTACAGCTTTTTCAACACACCAAGTTAATATTGAACGATTAATTAAATCACCTGAAAAACTATCGGTAACAATAAATAGCAAAATAATGTCAAAACACTGTTATTTAAGCTTACCCGCTCCAATATTTTGTGAAAAAATGTTAGCGGGGCAATTTGCTAGCAATAGTGACTATGCAGAAATAATACAAAAGTCTATTGTTCCAATAAATATTGGATTTAATCCAATTATTTCGGCAAATGGTAAATGTATTTTGACATCAAACCTTGATAGTACTATGGCTTATTGTATTAGCATTACAGGGATCTATTCGCCTAAAAAAAATTGTCGGATTCAATACCACCACTTAAGTGGCTCTGTATTAGGGATGGATTTAAAAGGAAAGCGAATTGTGGCACTGCTTCACGATCAGCAAAGGCTATTTTTATGGCAGGCCAATAGTGAAAAGTTTGAGCTAGTCGAAAACCTGAATATAGATAAAGACAAACCATTAGTTGCCTTTTTGGGATTATATAATGTACATGGGTCCACTTTTTTGTTTATTGATTCGAATAGTTTGTTGTGTTCTTTATATTTTTTACCTAAAAAGAATGAAGTAATTTCACTTAAAACTATTAATAAAAATGTTGTGGCACTATTTAAATTGCATGATAGTGCTGCTTATTATTTCTATTTTGATGATCAAAATAGACTCTGTTTAACAGGTTATAATGCAGGTACTTATACTTATCGTTTGGTTGGAATTAAACATAAGTCTAATTTACAGTACCTTCTTACGGCTGAACAATTATGGCTAAAAGGTTTTGGTCGTTTAGCGATTGGTGATGAGCAACTGTGGCGTGTATTTACCGCTGAAAAAGAGTCGATGCATGTTACTGTACCTAATGAATGGCTTGTATTTGGATTGTTTTATGACTCGTATGATGGTAGAACCCACTTTTTAGTGATAAATCATGATAAAAAGCAAGTTGCGCTATTTGATTATGTCACTAATAGCATAAATATTTGTTTGCGTTCACCACATAAGATCGTAAGTTATAGTTATAACTCATTAGCTAAATCATTTACAGTCACTACTGACGCAGGTGAATTAATATTATATTCATTTATAACACAATCTATGCGATTAAAATTAAGTAAAATTGATTAATATATGACAAATACGGTTAACTTCATACGAATCCCGACTTTAAAGGGGACACAAAATATTGCTGGTATATGGTTTCCTGCTCAATGGTTTGATAGCGTACAACGACGACGGTTATTAATAAAATATTGGTTTTTAGGGTGTTCAATTTATCAATTTAAACAAGGTGATTTACTGAAATTTTCAACCACAAAAATGCTTAATTGTGATGGCTTGGAAGGTTGGCCACTAATTTTTCAAAATGGCATTTTGTGCTCCACCTTTTTGCCTGACAAATTTGAATCAAAAGTAGCGTATTATGATTTAGTGTTAGTTTCGGGTAATGCAATTACTTCATACAGTTATGACGATGCAATTAAAATCGATCCTGCTCAGTGGGTAGATTTAGATAAATATCAATTATTTGAAACAGAAGATTATACTATTGAAGTTGTTTATGATGATTTGCTTGACTTTACAGAAGATGGTAAACCCATTGGCCAAATATTTGATGGTAAAATACCCTCTCCAAGCCCTAAAATGATGAGATATATTAATGAGCAAAGGGAAAAAAGCCAGCAAAAAAATTTTGATCAACAGACTAACTCTAGCGCTACTAATGCAGCGGAAAAAAGAAAGCCTTTTCCCTTATGGATTTATTTTGTATTTACATTTATATTTATATTTATATTTATATTGTTAAGATTATTGGCGATTTTTAGATATAAAAATTCAGATACTGTTTCGGCTTTGCAAGGCTCCCCTATTAATAATAATTATCAAATTTTAGCTACTTTATTGTTAACTTTGGGGGGAGTTATCTTATTTGCTATGGTTATTAGCATGATAATCAAAACTGTCAAATATGCTAAAGCAATTAAACGAGGAGAGATTTCTAATAAAATTAAAGTAAAAACATTTACTTACAAGATGAAGAGTAGTGATTTGCCGCAAACTTATAATCCTAATAGTTCTCCTTTGCCTGCTCGTCAGAATCGCGAAAAACAAAAACCAAGCCGATGGCGTAATTATTTATCATTATTTTCAATAGTTTCTAAACTAAGCCATTTGATTGCGCTTCGGCAAGGTAATTATATCGAAACCATGTTAAAAAAGTTTGAGCAAGGCAACTTAGAAGACGCTTTACGCTATGCAATTCCGATTAATAACAATAGCCCTTCAAAAGGGCAAGCTTTTGGTGTCCCTAAACCGCGTAATAAATTATCTTTGAGCGAGTCGGTTTATGGTAATTCATCATCAATCTATCTTGAGGAGAAATTACAAAAGCATTTGCAGGTTTTGTATCAGCAGAGTTTTGAAAAATTAGCCAAACAAGATCGAGTGGAAGAGGCGGTTTTTGTTTTGGTTGAATTGTTAAATAATTTGGATGAAGGCTTAGAATTTTTAATGCAAAGAAAGCGTTACAAACAAGCCATGGAATTAGCTATTGCGCGTGATGCAAAACCTGAATTAATCATAAAACTTTGCTGTTTAGCAAATGATTGGAATAAAGCAGTGATGATAGCAAGGCGTGATAATGCTTTTGCTAATGCTATTTTGATGCTTGAAAAAGATCAACCAGAAATAGTGGATAGGTTAAGATTAGAATGGGCAAATGCATTGGCTGATCGAGCGGAATGGTTAGCAGCGATAGATGTTATTTGGCCATTACCAAAATATCGTTATCTTGCTGAAGAATGGTTTAATAACATTGATAAACTAGATGCACAGGCAATAGATGCAAAAGCAATAGTTAAACGTTTAATATTAATGCCTGAGTCGATTGATAAACTTGAAGATCGCTTGACGGAGATAAAAAATAACCCAGATTTTTATCAAAAAAGATTAGGTATTGCTCAACAAATATTAGAACAACAACAATATATTGAAAATTTACGAAGTTTGTTACGTGTATTGATTAACAATATTCTAGCTGATGTAGTCACTTATCCAAATGAATTTACCAAAGTAGATATAGCAAAGTTGATTGAGCTCACTCAAGATAAATCTTTAAAAATTGATATGCCCAATTCTTCGTTAACTTTAGCAAGACATAAGCCTTTATTAGAATCTAATCGGCTTCTTCTTTATATTTGCCCAGAAGCAGGTTACCGTTCAATTTATCATATGGCTGTCTTGACTGATAATAATTATTTATTGGCGTTAGGTGAAGCAGGCATCATTAAAGTTGATAGGCAAGGTAAACAACTTGCTCATTTTATGATTCCAGCTGAAAGATTAGTGATATCTCATAATCGTTTACAGGTTTTGGCATTGGTAAAAAGAAATAACTATTACCGTATTCATAAACTTGATTTAAGTACTGGCAAATTCATTGATTTAGGTGTTGTCCAATTTCAGCAATGTCATTGGACATTTGATGGTATCAATTGGACAATTGTTAATAATAACTGTATTGAAGTGATTAATATAGGCAATACACTAGCGGTTGTTTGGCGAGTCGATTTATCGCCTAATTCTGTGTTACAAATAGCAATAAAAGATCATCAAGAGGCAATATTAACAGTTAATCCTGAGAATTGTTGTGAAGCATTTTACTATAGTATTCCTGAACGTAGACTAATAAATAGACGAGATATTGAAAATGATGGTGATAACGTATTGTTAAGTGATGAGTTAAGAATATCATATTTAAAATATGATTATATAACCAATCAATTATCACATGTTTTTAATAAATTTAACTATGAAGTAATTCCATTAACGATGAGTGAGAAACAATTTAAGAATCTTCATGTTTTAGCAATTGGTCAGATAATTGCGCTGTGTGTGAATCAAGAAGATAGTATTGGTTATAATATTCATTTATATCACCCTGATAGCAACCAGATAAAAATGATCATTGATTGGCATTCATCAATGCCTGTTTCTGGTTTGTGCATTGATGGTGAATATTGTTTCTTTGATAAACAAGGTCGAGTATTACACGTTAATGTTAAGGAAAATAAAGTAACCTCGTTTTCGATCTAACATAAATAGGTGAGAATTTGGGTAAATTAATGGCGCCTTAATGGTACTAGACATTTTTATCTAAAAAGAGTATGGTGTGCGCTTTGTTACGTGGTTCGTGAACCTCCCACGCTAAAAAACTAAGGAAAATTATGAATAAAGTTACACTACTTGGCGATCAATCTGTTCGCTATCCTACAACCTATTGTCCTGAAATACTCGAAACGTTCGATAATAAACATCCAACTAACGACTATTTTGTTAAGTTCAATTGCCCAGAATTTACTAGCCTTTGTCCTATCACTGGGCAGCCTGATTTTGCGACGATTTATATTTCATACGTACCTAATATTAAAATGGTTGAAAGTAAGTCGCTCAAGCTATATCTCTTTAGCTTTCGTAATCATGGTGATTACCACGAAGATTGCATCAATATTATTATGAAAGATCTTATTAAACTAATGGATCCTAAATATATTGAAGTCTGGGGAAAATTTACCCCTCGCGGCGGAATCTCTATCGATCCTTATGCAAATTATGGTAAAGCCGGCACTAATTGGGAACAAATAGCGATGAGCCGTTTGGCTAATCACGATCTTTATCCTGAAAAAGTCGATAATCGCTAATTCAATTTACCCTAACAGGAAACTCTCAATGCAAACTCGTAAAGCACTAGTGATATTTTCTGGTGGGCAGGATTCTACTACCTGTTTACTGCAAGCCATTGCTGATTATGGTCGTGAAAACGTCGAAACCATCAGCTTTCAATATGGTCAACGTCATGCTATTGAACTTGAAAAAGCCAAGTGGATTGTTGAAGATCTTGGCGTTAAGCAAACCGTGGTGGATACCTCGGTGATTAAACAGACGACCAATAATGCTTTGATTGATGATTCACAACAAATCACCGCAGCCAAAGAAGGCGATTACCCTAATACTTTTGTGGATGGACGTAATATGCTGTTTTTGCTTTTGGCTGGTTGTCATGCCAAGCAACACGGTATTAGTGACATTATTATTGGCGTTTGTGAAACCGATTTTAGTGGCTACCCTGATTGTCGTGATATTTTTATTAAATCAATGAATGTATCGATGAATCTTGCTATGGATTATAATTTCAATCTCATTACCCCTTTGATGTATTTGACTAAAGCTCAAACATGGGAAATGGCTGATAAACTAGGTTATTTGGATTATGTCCGCGACCATACTCATACTTGTTATTACGGAGTTGATGGTGGATGCGGCAAATGCCCGAGCTGTATTCTTCGAGATAAAGGATTAACACAATACCTTAATCATTCAAATTAATTGAAACACTGGGTTCACTTACCCCATTAAAAAAGGACAAATTTATGCACCTGAACGCTAATTCAGAACATATAAACCAATTTACTCACGCACAGCAAATCAAGGCTCTAAGCTGGCTTTCGTTTTTTCATATTTTGGTTATCGCTTCCAGCAATTATTTAGTACAAATTCCATTTGATATTTTTGGTTTTCAAACCACTTGGGGGGCGTTTACTTTTCCATTTATCTTTCTTACCACCGATTTAACTATTCGGGTATTTGGAGCGAGTTTAGCTAGGAAGATAATTTTTGTGGTGATGCTCCCCGCATTGCTATTTTCATATGTGATTTCCGTACTATTTTTTGAAACACATTGGGTTGGTTTATCGGCATTGACGGAATTTAATAGTTTTGTTTTTCGAATTGCATTAGCAAGTTTTGCCGCTTATTTAGTTGGACAATTGATGGATATTACTGTCTTTAACTATTTAAGAAAAAATAAATCGTGGTGGGTTGCACCAACAGCATCGGCTATCTTTGGTAATGGTATTGATACTATTGTCTTTTTTGCTATTGCCTTTTATCAAAGTAGCGATGAATTTATGGCAAATCATTGGGTCGAAATTTCTTTAATGGATTACAGTTTTAAAATTATCATTTGTGGCTTATTCTTTTTGCCTCTTTATGGTGTGATTTTAAATTTTATCCTAAAAAAATTAATGTTTGTCTCCAAAACTAATTAATCGTTATAACCTAAATTCCATTGACTTATCTTAATAAACTAAAACTCATTAATTATTTTTGATGAGTTTTAATTCTATTTTCAATGCATGCAATAAAGATTATAAAAAACGTTCAGAAAAGCTATTGATTCTATTGAAGTTTTTCTTTCTGGTATTTGCAATAAAATTGCTCAATCTGTTGCTACACGCTTTGCTAAAAAGCGAAGAACTGTGCATAATATATATATAAAATATAATCAATATCAATAATAATAAAATATGAGGTGGGAGGTGGACAAAGTATGGCATTAATAAAACATTTAGCTATATTTAGCCTATTGTTAGCTTTAGCGGGGTGTGACAATAAAGAAATAGAACAAACAGTAAATGCAGAGCAATCATCACCGCAATTAGCAACAGAAGTTATTGATAACAGCAACACGACCAAAATTGGTGAGCCTAATGAAAATAATAAAATAGCGCAAGATCAATCACCAACAACGGTTTTTAATCCCACACCAGAATTAATCGAAAAATATCATGGTAAGGCCTTAACGGTCATAGATAGTTCCGAAACCATTCTGGATGGTTCTAGCACGTTGGTTGTAACCTTTTCTGTTCCTTTAAATCCTAAGCTTAATTTTTCTAATTTGCTTCGTTTAGTTGATAAAAAAATGGGTAATGTTGATGGAGCTTGGGAGCTGTCAGATAATGGACTCGAATTAAGGCATCGATACCTTGAACCCAACCGTGAATTAGAGCTCACTATCGATAAAATGTTAGTTGCAATTAATGGCAACAGTTTAAAAGAAGTCTACCAAACCGAATTTAAAACTCAAGATCGCCAGCCGTTTGTTGGTTTTGCCAATAGTGGTGTTTTACTGCCTAGCAAATCAATGAGTGGTTTACCGATTACTACGCTTAATGTTAATAAAATTGATGTTAACTTCTTTAAAATCAAACCTGAACATTTATCGGATTTTATTTCTGATTATGGGTTTATTAATCAAATAACAAGTTGGAACTCAAATAATATCAATAAATTTTCTGATTTAGTTTATTCATCTCGCTTTGATCTTAACCCTAAACGTAATTTTCAAGAAACGGTATTGCTTGACTTATCCTCAATTTCTCAATTACAGCAAGAAGGTATTTATTTTGCTGTTATGAATCAAGCGGGAACTTACAATTATTCCAACCCTACATCACTATTTTCGATTAGCAATATTGGTATTGCTGTTCATGCATATGAAAATGGTAAATTATCAGTGCTTACGCATGCACTAGACAATGGTCAGCCTCTTGGCGACGTTGATATATTGATTTTATGTAATAAAAGTATTCGAGAGAGCAATAAAAACTGTTCCACTATTTTAGCTAAAACTGATACAGACGGTTATGCTGAAGTAACCTTACCAAAAGGTATGGATTATGCTTTACTTACCGCAAATAAAGGGCAACAAATTTCTTTTGTAAATTTAGATCGTAATGCATTAAATTTAAGCAAGTATAACTTAGTCGGTTCGGCTTTTTATCAAAAACAGCTATTTGTTTTTGGCGCTCGTGATTTATATCGCCCTCAAGAAACGGTTTATTTTAATGCGCTTTTACGTGATGCTAATGGTAAGCCATTGCCAACCCAACCTATTGTGGTTGATGTTATGTTACCTGATAATCAAATTGTTGAAAATTTTACTATCAATGCTAAAGCTGACTCAAATGGCTTATATCAGTGGCAATATGTTATTCCTGCTAATGCAGCAACAGGTAAATGGGCTTTTCGTTTTAATCTAGGTGATGATAACTACCGTTATGCCGGGTTTCATGTGGAAGAATTTTTGCCAGAACGCATGGCAATGGAAATTACAACCGCATCAGACAAGCCGGTTATCTTGGATAAGAATGTCAGTTTTAATGTTAAAGGCTGGTATCTTTATGGTGCTCCAGCAATAGGTAATAACTTAGAAGGTCATGTTTATCTTAAAAAAGCAGATTCAATTGTTAACTTAGCCAATTATAAAATTGGACGTGTGACTGATGATAATCTTGATCGCCAACTTGATAATATTGACATAGTTCTGGATAAAAATGGGATTGCACAAGTTGGCATTGATACTAGCGATTGGGGTAAATTAAGCTCTCCAATTAAAGTTATTTTACAAGCAAGTTTGCTTGATTCTGGTGGGCGCCCTGTTACGCGTTATGCAAGCCAAACAATTTGGCCAACTGAAAAAATGCCTGTGGTACGTGCGTTGTTTTCTCAATCGCTTTATTATGATTGGTCAACAGCTCGTTATGAAAATAGTCCCACAGTTGATAAAGGTGCTAATGCTGAATTTGAAGTTGCCTATGTCAATACTGACGGAAAAAAGCTAGCATCAAATCATTTAAAAGCAAAAATTATTCGTGAACGCCGCAACTATTATTGGAGTTGGTCTGACGATGCAGGGTGGCACCAAGAATCTAATTCCAATGAATTTGTTGTTCAAGAACAACCACTAACTATTGATGAAAATGGTACAGCTAAAGTAAGTTATCAAACAGAGGATTATGGATCTTATCGTATTGAAATTGTTGATACTACAAATAATATTAGCAGTAGTTTACGTTTTCGAAGTGGTTACAATTGGGAAGATAACACAAATGCTACAAATGCTGTTCGGCCTGATCAAGTTAAACTAAGCCTTGATAAAACTGCTTATTCAGTTGGTGATACCGCTAAAGTACGAGTACAAGCTCCTGTTGCTGGATCAGGCTATATTTCACTTGAAACTAATGACGGAATGTTATGGAAAAAAGATATTGCTGTTGATGATCAAGGTCTAGATGTTGAGATACCAATTAAAGACTGGGGGCGCCATGATATTTATATTAATGCTATGATCATTCGCCCATCAACCGATGCTGCTGTACAAACAATTAAACGAGCAATTGGTTTACTTTATTTGCCAATTGACACGTCAAATCGTCAATTAACCGTGAGCCTTGACGTTCCGCAAAAAACAGAGCCAGAAAAAACAATTCCAATTAAAGTTAAAATAGATAAAAACGCAATACAACAAGATCACAAAGTAACCGTATTGGTTTCAGCCGTTGATTCGGGGGTATTGAACATTACTGGTTTTGCAACACCTGACCCATACAGTGCATTCTTAGGGCGTAAACGCTATAATGTTGATCTTTACGATGTATATGGCAAATTGATTGAAGGCAAAGGGCGTAATGTAAATATAAGTTTTGGGGGTGATGCTTTACTCGGTGCAGAAAATACAGGGGGTAAAACACCATTAACTGACGTTAATGTTGTTGCCCAGCAATTGCAAACTATCGAATTGAACAATGAAGGTGAGGGGGTTGTTAATCTTACTTTACCTGATTTTAATGGCGAATTGCGCATAATGGCTCAAGCATGGGATGATAGCCGTTTTGGTAAAGCAGAACAAACTATGATAGTCGCTTCACCAGTGATTGCAGAGCTATCCACTCCGCGATTTTTATCTGGTGGTGATCAAGCCACATTAGCGCTAAATCTTCATAATTTAACCGAAAAAAAACAAACAATACAGCTTGAAGTTTCAACAGGAGGTTTGATTTTTCAAAATTCGGTAAACACTACAGCAATAACTTTAGAAAGCAAGCAAAGGCAGATTATTCAATTGCCTGTTGTTGCTAATTATGGCTATGGGCAAGGATCTATAACAATTAATGTTAAAGGGATTTTGTTAGATGATGGTTCAAATTACCAAATCAAACGTTCATGGCATGTAGGCGTTAGACCTGCTTATGCTGCGACCACAAAATACTATGCGGCAGCAATAAATGGTGGTGACAGCTGGGTTTTACCTGAAGATAGTATTGCCGAAATGATTGAAAATACGATTGATGGTAAATTGATTGTATCAAATCAACCACCGCTGAATATAGCTCAGTATATCAAGTCGTTATTGTCCTATCCGTATGGCTGTTTAGAACAGACTATTAGTAGCTTAATGCCATCATTATATGCAAACCAAGAACAGCTGGCTGCATTAGGAATCAAAACTGAATCGGATACCAAACGTCGCGAAAAAGTACAAGCAGGGATTTCTCGAATATTATCAATGCAACGTAATGATGGTAGTTTTGGTTTATGGACTAAAGATAGTTCAGAAGATCATTGGTTAACCGTGTATGCGACCGACTTTTTATTGCAAGCTAAAGAGCGTGGTTATAATGTTAATAATGCTGCACTTGATGCGGCTATTTCTCGTATTAACCAATATATTTATGATGTGAATGCATTTAATAGTTTACAAAACTATAATGATAATTCACAAGTAAGCGACTACACGCAATTTGCAACTAAAGCTTATGCCTTAGTTGTACTAACCAAACAAAATAAAATCACTGTACCTGTACGTAATGAAATTAATAAAATGTATCAACAGATCACCGCAAGCGATTTTAAGGTGTTTTCGCCGTTGCCAGTTGCTCAATTAGCATTATCAGCCAAACTTGCAGGTTTTGAAAATATCTATAACAGCTTAATGCCACAAGTATTTACAAAAAGTTACGACAATCAATATCCTTGGCTTGGAGAGTATGGGAGTGCAGTTCGTGATAATGCGTTAATTTTAGCTTTATTGATTGAAAACAAGTTGAGTATTGATAAACAAGCTGACTACTTAATCCATTTATCTGATTTACTCAATGATACTCGCTATTTTTCAACCCAAGAGCTTAGTGCATTATTTGTGGCGGGTTGGTCATTGGATCAACATAAATCTTCAAAGCAATTTAATGTTACAATTAATAAACAGAGCAATGATGTAGATACTAGCTTATCACGCTCACTCGATTTTGCTAATTTAGCAAATGGATTAACGATTTCGAATCCAGAAAATGCACAGCCACTTTATATTAAATTGACCGTTTCTGGTTATGGTAAAAAAACCCCTGCGCCAACAAGTGATGAAAATAAATTAACAATTAATCGCTCTTATTATGATTTAAAAGGAAATAAAATCCAACCTGATCAGATAAAAGTAGGTGATTTAATGGTGGTTTTATTAGATGTCAACGCTCATAAAGAAGCTATTCATGATGCATTAATCGTTGATTTCTTACCTGCTGGACTTGAAATAGAAAATCAAAATCTAACTAACAGTAGTGTCAGCTTACAGGCGATCCCTGAATTAGCTAATCTATTGAAAGATGATGATAGTAATGATATCAAACATCAAGAATTCCGTGACGATAGATTTGTTGCTGCGGTTGATATCAATCATTATGTGAGTGAAGATTCTTATCGTTCACGTGTAGCTTACTTAGTTCGGGCTGTAACAGCTGGTAATTATAGGGTTCCGTATCCTTATGTTGAATCAATGTACCACCCAGATAGATTCGCTGTTGGTCAATCGCTTAACTTCATGTCTATTGTTGAACGCAAATCAGAATCGAATAATGCCGAGCAATAATAGCATTGGTATTAGAATTGATTAATAAAATACAAACAAAACGATGATCCGCTAACGAAAGTTAGCGGCACCATTTTATATTGAACCATAGATTTTTTGAGGCTTTTTGACAAAAATGAAAAAGCGCCTGCTAAAAATTCTGGCTTTATTGCTTTTTGTAATCCTACTATTAGTTGGTATTTTTTTTGTTGCCGATTGCTTATTTCCAATATCAATAGCAAAACAAAAAAACACACAAACAATTCTTGCACAAGATGGCACTCCGCTTTGGCGATTTGCTGACGAAAACGGTGTGTGGCGATATCCTATCAAATTAGATGAAGTGCCCAATGATTATCTTGATGCTTTATTAAATTATGAAGATCGCTATTTTTATCATCATTTTGGCGTTAACCTAGCATCATTACTGCGCGCAGCTTGGCAAAATATTACCAATAAAAAAATTATTTCAGGTGGTAGTACTATTTCAATGCAGGTTGCAAGGCTGCTTTACCCTCACGATCGCACCATGATAGGTAAGCTGAAACAAGTGTTTAGAACGCTACAACTTGAGTTGCACTTCAAAAAAGATGAAATTTTAACTTTATATATTAACCATGCACCATTTGATGGCACAATTGAAGGTTTAGGCGCTGCCAGTTGGTCATATTTTGGTAAAGCACCAAAAGCATTAACGCGTAGCGAAAGTGTCTTATTAGCTATATTACCTCAAGCTCCTAGTCGTTTGCGCCCAGATAGATACCCTGAAAGAGCCAAAAAAGCTCGAGATAAAGTTCTAACAAGGTTGTCTCAATACCAAATATGGTCGCCCGATATGATAAAGCAAGTTCAAAAAGAAGAAGTTTGGGTTTATCCACGTAAAAAGCCACAGCTTGCGCCTTTATTAGCTCGCAGACTCAGTCAGCAATACCCTAATATTGACATTATTCATTCAAATATCGATCTATCGCTTCAATATAATCTTGAAGATATTGCTAGAAATCGAAAAAACCAGTTACCACCTAAAACTTCACTTGCTATTTTAGTTGTCGATCATACCGATATGACTGTAAAAGGTTATGTTGGCTCAGCTGATTTTAATGATAAAGAACGATTTGGCCAGGTTGATATGATCAGTGCACTACGTTCACCGGGATCAACATTAAAGCCTTTTATTTATGCATTAGCGATTGATGATGGCATGATTCATTCTGAATCATTATTGCAAGATACACCTCGAATTAACTCTGATTACCTTCCTACTAATTTTGATAAGAGCTTTTATGGTCCAGTAAGTGCTTCAGAAGCGCTAAAAAATTCGTTAAACCTACCAGCGGTTCAACTAATTGAACACTATGGCCCTAAAAGATTTACTGGTAACCTTGTGGATATTGGTTTATCCCTTGTATCTACTGGTAATAATCCTAATATTTCATATATATTAGGAGGTGCATCGCTAAGAATGGATAATTTAGTTAGCGCATATAGTGCTTTTGCACGCCATGGACAAGTCAGTCCTTTACGATTTACGCAAATCGAACCACTGTTAAGTAAACCATTTATTAGTGATGGGAGTGCATGGATCACAAGGCAAATGTTAATTAATAACCAACAACTTGCCTATAAAACAGGGACTAGTTATGGCTATCGTGACGCTTGGGCAATGGGTATCAATCCTCGCTATTTGATTGGTATTTGGGTTGGTCGCCCAGATGGTACCCCCGTTGTTGGTCAATATGGTACTATCACAGCGGTGCCAATTTTGCGACAGGTTAACACGCTATTACTAAATAAAGAACGGCGATTGAATCGTCCATTACCTGTGGTGATCAAACCAGCAACCGTTACCTTACACAAAATTTGCTGGCCATCAGGGCAAATACTGCCTATAACTGATGAAAACTGCCATCGTCAAAAAAGTGCTTGGATATTAAATAACATGGTACCGCCAACGCTTGATACTCTTGCATCGCTTAATAATAACATCTATCGCTCAGGCTGGGTGACTATTTGGGTAAATGATGAAGGAAAACGAGTATCAGCAGACTGTAGAAATGCGCATAAAAAACAGATTGCACTTTGGCCAATAGCATTAGAAAATTGGTTATTACCCAAAGAACGCCGACAATCAAGGCTCCCTGAGGTTGATAAAAATTGCCCCATTCTTGGTAAAGATACCTTTTCGCCACTGAATATTATCGGATTGCGCGATAAGCAATTGGTAAAACGCCTACAAGGGCAAAACGATGTCACCATTGATTTAATACCACAAGGTGGCAACGGTGATAAATGGTGGTTTCTAGATGGCGAACTCATTGCGCACACCCATAACGAACAAAAAGCATCTTTAACTATCACTCAAAAAGGCTTACATAACCTTTTATTGTTAGATCAGAGTGGGCAAATTGTGCGAATGGCATTTACTTTCGATTAATCATATAGAAAGCAAATTTATGAACATTAGATGAACATTATTTGTAGAATTTGCTAGCGTTATTCACTGTATTAATCAGTATAGTATACAGGCGTCAGAGTAAAATATTTAAAGAAGCATATTGTTAATTGATCTTTTCTTCCATCACATTTAACAAATGCCTCCTTTATTTTTGTATTGTAAAATTTATATTAGATATCGCAATTTATTGATGAAAAATTATAATAAAACCTAATCATTATTATAAAATTTTAAAAAAGGCATAATGCTACCATCAGGCATAAAAACACGATCATTATTTTTTTCTTTGTTCAGAATAGCTTGATCAACATTGTACCCTAAAAGATTAGATAAAATATATTTATTCATCAACCCACTTAAATAACCGGTTGGGCTTCGAAACGACTCTACAAATTGACAGTTATAACGATCATTTGTTGATATAAACATAAACGGAATTAAAAATTGGTCAACATTTGTGTTACTTACACCATGCCCAACATTAACGATTTCGCCATGATCCGAGGTATAAATTAAGGTATAATTATCGCTATATTTGTTAATAACATCATACAATGCTTTCACTGTACGATCTGTATGATGGATGGTCAGATCATATTTTTCAGCATCAGGTAAAGCTTGCTTATCAACTTCATCATAATTTTCATAAGGTTGATGGCTTCCTCGTAAGTGTACGAAAATGAATTTTTTGGGTGAATTGTCTTTTTGGAGCGTTCTTTCTAATAATTGACTTAAATGAATATCATGCTTGCCTTTACCAAAAGCGACAACATCACTTTTACGTGCAATAAAACCAAATTTAGTATCAAATGACCCTTTAATCTCCTGAGCAGGTGAGGCTAGCCAATAAGTTTTGTAATGATTGAATTTAGCCATCTCAATAATCGATTTATTATTAAATAAATTATCATCGCTTTCTGGAACATTAAATGAAAGTGTTAATGCTAATGAATCTCTTGTAATAGCGGCAACAGAGTGGCTGTTTTGAATAATACAAGCCCCATTTTGACCAAGAATTTTGGTTATAAACGGTGTTGTTTGTTTATGGTAACCGTAAGCACTGTATCGGGTTGCTAATGAAGATTCGCCCATAATTAATACTACTAAATCGTTATCAGATTTATTGGGTGGTAAAAGAATAGCTTCATTGAATTTTTCAAGCTCATTTGTATTAGAATAGATATCTGTTGATACAAAACTAGCTAAAAGGTAGGATAAGTTACCCAAAACAGCAGGGTGAGTAAAACGAAGTAGGCTTGTGATTTCTTTATAATTACCACGTTTAATGTCATTATTTAAAGATGAATTTATTGTTACAATAGCAACAATAAACAAAACGATTATATAAAAGAACAAAGGGGCAACGGGGTTTAATTTAACAGTAATTATTTTTTTTCTAAAAATAAATAAAATAAAGTAAGTCGCAATTAATGCGGGGCCTGTTATGATTAAAACTTGTTTAGACATTGACAGAGCTTCATTAGAAGTCGTATCTATAATAGAATCAAGTACGCCTGTTGATATTATTTCTCCATAATAAATGAAATAACTGATTTCGGATAAAAATAGAAATAAAGATAGTGTGCTAAGCGTAACAATAAAATAATGGCGACTATAAATGCCTATATGCACAAGTGCAATAAAACACCATGTTGTTGTTAAGTTTATATAAAATAGTAGATTTTTAAAAACAGATTTGTTAAACAGAAAATCGGATTTTGTTATAACGATATAAGCCCAAATAGCACTAAAAACGGTATAAAGTAGCAATAAAATTGCAGTTTTTCTTTTAATAATTTTACTTATTTGCATAGCTTATCTTGTTTTATTATTAATTTAGTGTAGCCAGTAGATGATTATACTACTGAAGTAAGTATTTTCTTCATATAAAAGAGTGGGTTGTTTTCTAAATTATATGCAATTTTTTGTTAAAAAATACACTTATTTTGGTTAAAATAGCAAGCACTATTGTTCAAATATCAAAGTAGCTTGTGTATAAGCATATAGAAGTAAAATAGTATTAAAGGAGAATATAATGTATTTACTTGCAATTAATATACAGATTAAAGCTTTTTTAGCTCAATTTATTAAAAATAAACAAGCTATATCGGCGATTGAGTATGCTATTATTTCGGCTGGTATTGCGGCAACCGTATTAATTATCTTTCAAGGAAGATCGGGATCGATTATGTATGATATGTTTGATAATGTATTTACATCGATAAAAAATCGATTAGGAGTGATTGCTAGTTGGTAATGATATGCAGTACTTATCATTGACAAAATGGGTTAATTATTTTTATTTGTTATTATTAAACAATAATTAGAATGTCAAATTACCTAAAATTTTATGCTACTAAACTCGCAAGTTGATTCTGATATAGAATTTACTTGCATTGTTTACAGTATTAGGAGAAAAATCTGTCATGAATATCTATAAAATACAAAATTAACGCCTTGTCATTGAGAAGAGATTTAGCGTTTATACAATAACAAGCCACAGTTACCGGCTTAGCGTTGAGATTCAATGTCAGCCGCCTCCACTATTTATAAAGCATCAAAACTTTGGTGTAAGCCACAATTAGGCTCAAATGAACGTTATAAAACAGTAAAATATGGGTTTAACAGGTTGGTTAAAGTTGACAAAATGATAGAAGAAGGTCTAAAACGGCAAGCAAAGCGTTATAACAAAAATTATTGGATGTTTATGGCAATAAATCGCAATTCAGCTCAGTTGTATTTTTACAGTATGATGTGTTAGTACAAATACCTTACACCATTGATATTATGTGTTCTGAGATAATAGCACCGAATACAAAGGGGGCTGTTGAATATACCTTTGTTAAGTTTTCCAAGTCAATAAAATCAATTAAAAGTTGACTGAGTTCGCCAGTCCTTAAACCAGTGTTAAAGTTGAGCAAGTGATAAGGACATTAATGGAAATTGGCATGAACAAAAAGTATTGGCCAATGCAATTGTCCGACAAGCCAAATTCCGTTATTTTATTAATTTTTACAATACTGTTAAACCACATAAAAGTTTAAATGCTGCTATGCCTTATGAGATACTTGAATTTTATTTTTGCCAAAATGTGTAAGCAATCTGAAGAAATCCTATCCATAAAAAATAATTTTTCTCATTTGTTATTTTGATAAAAAACATTTTAGTTAAAAAATATACTGAAAAAACAAGCAATTATTTTTTAATTTCATGATTAATAATAAATTATTGTCAATTATTTTTTATTTTCCATCTTGGCAAGCAATATAATTGAGTATATTATACGCCCACTTTCTGTTTAGAAAGTGATATTTTAAAATAAAAGAAATGTAAGAAATATTTAAAGGAGAAAATTATGATGTATTTATCAGCACTTCGTGCGCAAGCTAGAAATTTTGCAGGCAAATTTGTTAAAAACGAAAAAGGTGTTACGGCGATTGAATATGCTGTTGTTGCAGCAGGTGTTGCAGCAGTAGTATTAGTTATCTTCAATAAAAATAGTGGTCCTGTATATAGTATGTTGTTTGATGTATTTACAAATCTTAAGACTAAACTTGTGGACACTATTGGTTCTGGTAGCCGTCAGTAACTAATAGGGTGTATTAATTTATTTTAGTAGATGGTTATTATTAATAATTTGTATCATACTATATAGTTATATACACCTAATTGTACTGCGTGAGGATGATCTATTAGGGTTATCCTCACAATATAGGATAAAAGTCAGCAGGAGCAATTGGTGGCTTCTGTTAGTATTACAATTACAATGAAAATATACTATGGCTAGTGATGGATTTAAGTTTTCTAATGAGTGGGGCGAAGTTCGTGATTTAGTGTTTCAAGTTCTCGATCTTGAACTAATTGAACAATTAAAGGGCGATCCAAACCAAGTTCTTCGTGAAGTTCAATCAGTAATCAGAAATATTATTAATTCTGGCGGTGCTCGTATCACAGCAGACGAATCGAGTGTGTTGGCAAGTATGATTTGCGATGAAATTGTCGGTTACGGTCCAATAGATTCGTTGATGAAAGATGAAGCCGTTAATGATATTTTAGTAAATGGTCCTTATAGCATTTATGTTGAGCGCGGAGGAATTCTTAGTAAATCCGATAAGTTTTTTATCAACGAGCGCCAACTTCTTGATATTGCAAGGCGTTTAGTTAACAAAGTTGGCAAAAATATCGATGAATCACATCCCTTAGTTGACTCACGTATGCCTGATGGTAGCCGCCTCAATGTTGTTATTCCGCCCATTGCCATTGATGGCACATCCATGTCAATTCGTAAATTTGGTACTGGTCGTCGAACATTCCATGATTTAATAAAGTTTGGTTCTTTAAATGAACATATGGCAAACTTTTTAGTTATTGCTGCGCGTTGCCGAATGAATATTATTGTTTCGGGGGGAACTGGTTCTGGTAAAACAACAATGCTCAATGCATTGTCTGGGTTTATTGGCGAACATGAACGTACTATTACACTGGAAGATGCTGCGGAGTTACGGTTACAACAAGACCATGTTCTTAGACTGGAAACCAAAACAGGTAGTGATGATGGTCGAGGAAGAGTAACTATGAGAGATCTATTAGTTAATGCATTGCGTATGCGACCAGATCGAATTATCGTAGGGGAATGTCGTGGAGAAGAGGCATTTGAAATGCTTCAAGCGATGAATACTGGTCATAATGGTTCAATGTCAACACTGCATGCCAATACCGCTAAAGATGCGCTATCTCGTTTAGAAAGCATGATTATTATGGCTCAATCTGAATTACCGATGATTGCCATTAAAAGTTATATTAGTTCTTCAGTCAATTTTATTATTCAAGTTTCACGCCTTCCAGATGGGCAGCGTAAAGTGATGAGTATCACTGAAGTTCTTGGTGTTGAATCTGGCAATATTGTCACCCACGATGTTTTTAAATTCCAGATCAGTGATGAACGAAATGATCAAGGTAAGATTCAAGGTGAATTTATCTGTAATGGATTGGTGAAACGTTCTGCGCTTTATGAAGGTGCTCAATATTATGAAATGTCAGACATTTTAGAAAAGCTTATGTTTACTGCTATGGGGATTGCAACATGATAATCGTTCTTTCAATTGTACTCGTTCTTGTTAGTGCTATGAATATTTTTTCGTTGCGCAATCGTCGAGAAAGATTACAAGCTTTCTATAGAGTTGAGGTCAAAAAAAACGAGTCTTTAGCTAGTTTAGTTGAAGATCGATTAACTAAGCAAAAAGGCTCTTTTTTTGCTCAAATAGCTTTGAATTTAAAAACAAAAATTAAATCTTATTATGCCTTACTCATAATGGATCAATCGACAGCTAGACTGATTATTTATATTTTAGCAGGGGTTTTTGTGGGTGTGTTTTTGAATCAAAAATATATTGGTTATGACAATTACACCGTAATTCCTGTTAGTTTTGTTGCTACAATTATTGCTATTATTTTCATTAAGAAAAGACAAGTTACAAAGCAATTTTATGAAACATTTCCCGAAGCATTGAATGTCTTTTCTGGTGTTGTGTCATCTGGATATGCGGTGACAACGGGATTTAAAGCATGTGGAAACTCTATGGATGGAATTGTTGGTAAAATAATGAAGGAAATTGATAGTCGACTAGAAATTGGTGAAAGTGCCGAAAGCATCTTATTTAATTCCTATCAACGACTTCCTTTTCCAGAATATTATTTCTTTATTTTAACAATAATGGTTAATCTTGATAGTGGTGGAGAATTGAAAGAAATTTTTAGTCGATTAGCAAAAATGTTAACAAATAATCGTATCCTTACTAAAACTCGAGATGGTAAAACTGCCGAACTAAGGATGTCAATCAAGATTTTAGGTTGCATGCCTTTTGGTTTTATTTTGGCACTTAGAGGGATCTCAGAAACACATTACCTCTATTTAGTTGATACAACCGTTGGTCATTATCTTTTATATTATGTTATAGCTAGCGTAACTATAGGCTACTTGGTAATCAATGGTATGATTAATAAGATTATTTAAATTATGGATAGTTTACATATATTAATTCCAATTTTTTTAATTTACATTGGCTGTAAAGAGCTATTTGGCTCATATTGGTTGTATCAAAGAAAAGAAAAAATTAGCTTGCTATTGAACAGCGAAAATAAAGAAAAGAAAACGCCAAGAAAGCATGTTGACCAAAAAAATATTGCTTTTGAAAAGATCGCTGCCAAAAATAGTGTAAGCCTGAGCTTTTTGCGCCGGTTTCAAGAACAAAATAGTTGGAAAGTGTATGCAGTTATTGTTGTTTTCTCGCTATTCTATTTGTTTAATCAAGTTTTTTCGTTTATTGGACTTGATTCAAATACATTGCTAATAGTTTTGTTGTTAATTGTTATTGTGGTTATTATTCTACCTGATAGGCTAGTAAAAAGGCAGACAGCAAAAAGAATCAAAAAAATTTCGCGAGATTTGCCATTGATTATCGATATGATGGCAATTATGGTTAGATCAGGTATGACTGTTGAAAATGGTTTTAGATATTTAAGCACTAGAGTAAAACCAATTAACATTGATGTGGCTGCTATTTTAGAAAGGGCTTGTTTAATGATGGATGTGAATGGTATAGAGCTTTCCATCGATTTGATCCAGCGAGAAGTGCCTTGTAAAGAGATTAGAATGTTTTGTGTAACTTTAAAAAGAAGTATTAGTTACGGTAACTCAATTTATGAGGCTTTATTAGAGCTATCAGCAGAAATTAGAGAAATACAAAAATTAACGATAGAAGAAAAAATTGCTGCTGTTACGGCCAAAATGACAGTACCGATGATGGTCTTTTTTCTAGCCCCTATTCTTGTTATTGTTGCAGGTCCTGTTGTTATGAATATTATATCGACATTAAGTAATGGATAAGGATTTAGAGATAATGAATTACTTTTCAATATGCTGTAAGCCAAAAAAATTAATAAAACCGAAATGTATTGTGCTTTGTTCAATATTATTTTTTGTTGCAGGGTGTCAAAATAGCACCTTAAAGTACGATTTAAATGAGCAACAAAAAATTTATATTCATGAAACGACAAAAAATTACGGTGGTTTAATTGAGCTTTATAAACAACGATTGCAACGTTCTGATACCGTAGATACAAGGTATAAACTTGCGCGTATCTACTACCTTTCTAATGATTTTGAAGCAGCAAAGAGGATTTTAACGCCAGTTTTAAATAAAACTAAGAACGACGGTCTTTTTGTTTTATATGGTCATGTTGAGTCTAGGCTTGGTAATAATGATACGGCGTTAACATATTTAGATAAAGCGATCGCAATCAATGGTAAAAATGGAGAAGCTTATAATGTAAAAGGTGTTATTTTACTGAAAAAACGACAATATGATGCTGCGCGTTATTCGTTTAATTTAGCTAGAGAAAATTTTTATGATGAAAATAAAGTCACAAATAATTTAGCCATGTTATCGATTTTGAATAAAGAATATAATGAAGCCTATAAGCATCTAAATATCTTATATACAAAAGGATATCGTGATCAAACCATTCTTCATAATTTACTTTACACATTGATAAAATTGAATAAAATGCAACTAGCTAAGTCATTTTGCATAGCACATAAATTATCTAATGATCCTGAAATATTAATTCAAGAATTAAAACAAATTGAACCAAATAAAGCTATCAAATTTAATGAAATTACACCAGGGCAAGTTGAGAATCAAAAGCAATATACAACTGAAAAAATAGCATCACAAAAGATATCTGAAAAAGAGATATCTGAAAAAAAGATAGCTGTAAAATCAGAAAAAGGGAATAAATCGAAGAATGTAGCAAGTTCAACCGCGCATGCTAAATTGTCCAATATGACTAAATTAGAAACGGCTACAGACAAGCGGGTAGATTCTAGTGCGATTAATTCAAAACCAGAAAAGGCCAACGATCTTAGTGTTTCTAAGCAAAATAATGAAGCAAAACAGCCAGCAACTAAATCAACTATTTTAGCTGTTCGTTCTGGCGAGCATGAAAAGTTTAGTCGAATTACTATCGAAACTGTAAACCAATTAAATAAGAGTGAATACTTTGTTGAAAAAATTTCTCCAACAGAGTTTAAATTATCATTTTATAAGGTTACATTGCCAGCAGCGGGTATAAATTATATTATTAACCGAATTTCGCATAGTGAACGAGATTTTTCTGACGTCACAGGAACGTTGACGGCTGAAAATACATTAGTTTTAAACATAAAAACTAAACAAAATTCAATTGTGAAAGATTTTTATGCAGGCCTCAATTCAAAAGGAAAGGCTCATTGCTTTGCATTTGATTTTTATTTAGAAAATAAATAAATGCAACTAAAATAACAATAAATATAAGTATTATATGGAGTTTGCATGAAAGATAAGAAATTGATTATTTTATATGTATTAATGTTAGTTGTTGGAATAGCATTATTATTTACAAAGTCGCCTCCTCCTGCTGTTGTTGAACATCCAGTCGAACAGCAAGTTGTGATCGAAGCCCCTAAAGTAGAGCAGCCCAAAACAGAAATGATAACGGTTGCTTTTGCAAAACATACTATCAATAAGAAAAAGATATTAACTAAAGATGATTATTATTTTAAGTCAATAGAAATTGACAAAGACAGCCCTGAAAAGTCGAAATATATAACCGATTCAGCGGAGATAGATGCTTATGTCGCTAAGAATAATATTGCGAAAGATTCTTTTATTGAACATAATTTTATTGCTTCGCCTAATTCGCCTGATTACCTGCTTTTAGCACTAAAAGAAGGAAATTATATGTTTCCGTTTAAATTGGAGCCGATGGATTTTTATTTAGTAAAGAATTTAAAAGCTGGCGATCTTGTCGATCTTTATATTTTTTATGCTGATGAAACGGTGCGTTCTCGCAATAATGATGAAGCAGGTAAATTAGTTTCGCCAAGTAGTGATTTTGCTAAAAATCGTATAAAACCAATTATTGTTGGCAAGAAAATTCTATATATTGATTTAGGCGGAGAATTGGCTCAAAACTTTCAAAAAAATGATACAGGCCAAATTCAATTAGAGCTTTCTAATCAAGAAATTAAATTACTGAGAACATTAATGACGAACTCTAAAATTATGATATACCCGAGCATTTACAAAAAAAATGTTGAAGATGGGCTACGCTCATTAAGTGATAAAGAAAAAAACTGGCCGATATCTGATAATGATATCTTTTTGGAGAAACAGAAACGGATTAATTTGCTCAGAGGTAATTAAGAATGCTAATAAAAATTAAATTAATTCTAAACAAAGTCAAGCTACCCTTTTGCTTATTACTTATGGGATTTTCCTCATTAACTTTTGCTAATATTCATAATTTACAAATAGGGCAAAGTAAAACAATTGTTTTACCTGAAAATGTAGGAACAGTGTTTATTAGTCAAGATACTGTAGCAAATTATGAGGTTGTTAATGATAAGTCGTTAATTATATATGGGAAATCAAATGGTAGAACTAGTTTGATAGTTTATGATAATGCAAACAACATTATCATTAACGATACTATCAATGTTGATCCACTTTTGTCTCAAATTACGTATAGGCTAGCTCAAAACTTCCCAAATAGTAGTGTGACAATAGATCGTTATGATAATGGAGATGCAAATGGTCGATTTGTCTATGTACTAAACGGTACGACCCCTGATAGCACAACAAAAAATAAAATTATTACAGTTGTTGGTTCACTTGTTGGGCAAAATTCCGAGCGAATACGGACTGAAGCGTCAGGCGATGCATCAGTTAAGCCGGATCTATCGTTTCAGGATCATTATATTTATAGCAATATTATCGATAATATTAGAGTAATAGAAGAATATCAGGTTAATGTGAAACTAACTTTTGTTGAGGTTAGCAAAGAATTTACCGATTCATTAGGCATTGAATGGCAAAGTTTAAGTTTAAACAGCATGGTATCTGGTGGTTCGACTATGAACAGTGTGGGAGAGTTCACATTATTAGGACTTAAAAAAGGGTTTGATATCCACAATATTACTACAGTGATTAGGGCAATTAAAAATGATCATTTAGCTAAAGTTCTAGCGCAGCCCAATTTATCGGTACTATCAGGTGAAAGTGCCTCATTTTTAGTCGGTGGTGAAATACCCATTGTAACGAAGAATAAAGATGGTGATGCAAATGTTACCTATAAAGAGTATGGTATTAAATTAAATATTAGTACTAAAGTTAATAATGATAAGCGTATTAGGCTATTTATTGATAACGAAGTTAGCTCAGTTTCTGGCTCATATGCATTTAATAATTATAATATCCCAACGTTATCGACTCGAAGAACAAGCTCAACTATCGATTTATCTAATGGCGATAGCTTTGTTATTGCTGGATTAATTAACGAAAAAGATGAAGAACAATTGTCTCGGCTTCCTTTTATTAGTGAGATTCCTATTTTAGGTGCACTAGCTCGTAGCGCAACAACAGCTCGTGGTAAGACTGAAATGGTTGTATTTGCAACAGTTAACTTAGTGACATCCAATAATAGTTTTGATGGAGTAGAGTTACCAATTTTAGATCGCACTGATGTGATTAATGGCTTCTTCAATATTAAAAATAACATTGATAAACAAAGACGTAAAACTATACCAGTGTCTAACGAAAGTGAAAAATTTATTAACGATATGGGCTTTATTGAATAAAAGGTTATTGGGATTCTTATGCAATTATTTGGTAATAAAAAAGATACAAATGGATCAAAAGATTCTCCACAGGAGTTTGTTGCTGGACGCATATCGGGTTTTCAAGTCGCAATTTTAAGTAAAAGAAGTGAATTGATTGAAAAGATTCGTTCTGTGTTATTTCTTTATAATGTATTAAGTATGGAGGTTATCTCACTAGAATTATCCGAGTTGAAAGAAGATACTCGCTGGAATCAGTATGATGTAGTTATTTTAGATATTAAAGATGAAGGCGATGCTGAATTCTTGTCAGAAAATATCAACCGCTGTATACCTATTCAAGCATCAACAATACTTATAGGCAGTCATGATTCGATTCAATTTTCTGAATTTTTGTTAAAAAAAGGAATACATTTCTTATTAGAAAGCAGTCAATTAGAGAAGATCCCTACTATTTTAAATTCAAGAAGCTTAACCCCACCAGGTTCAAGTAAAAGAGTCGGTAGTGTTGTTACATTTCTAGGCTGTAAAGGCGGAATTGGTACATCGTCATTAGTGGTTCATGTACTAAAAAATATTAGTAAATTAACGAATTATCCTCTACTCTATATTCAAGGAGCAACAACAAGTCCTAATGCTGATTTTTTATTTGAAATGCCAATATCTCAAGATGGTTCATTGACTAATATTGAGAGTGCTTTACAAGTAAAAGTAGAAAATAGTGCTAGTGCTTGGAAATATGATGAACTTAATTCAGGGCAATTTAATATTACATTTATTGATCAAAATATGGGATTATCATCTTCATTTAAGCACCTTGATGATATTATTACTATTTCTAATATTATATTTATTGTGATAAATCGAGA
>NZ_LZGX01000117.1:0-452 GCF_001690825.1 Gilliamella sp. Fer1-1 | reverse complement strand
ATAAAGCGGGTTTAAAATATATAGATTACAGTCGAGACGATGCCAAAAGTTTTATGGATGTTGAACCACGCATTACAGTCACCTCAAAGCAAGTTGAGGGATTAGACAAAGCCTCGAAAGCCGGCTCTAAAGAAGAGCTAGCTCAAATTGAACAAGAATACCAACTGAATGGTACAGTTTATCTTGTTTATTAATAATGAAGTAATAATTAAAAAAATAAGTTATAGAAGTTATTCAGGCGCTTGCTGATTTTTTACTTAAACACCATGACTTCCTGAAACTTTTTGACAAGAGTTGGGCTGTTTTTTTGGTTTAGGTAATATGTGTGACAACCATTGTATCAATCAAAAATTTACCAATCCTAGCCCACAAACATATGAAAAAGTAAAAAGCATATTACGCATGTTTAATGCGAAACGATTTTAGATACAACGCCTTATGCATTTTTAGAG
>NZ_LZGX01000116.1:0-2117 GCF_001690825.1 Gilliamella sp. Fer1-1 | reverse complement strand
GGTGCTAAGCGGGTCAGTTGTTGGGATTGGTTTGATTTTATGCAGATAAAAGAAACGGCCACATTAAAAGAACTCTACCTTGACGCAGACAAATCGTTAAAACGTAATAAAGACAACCATTCATTATCGCAATATAAACCAACAATAAAAGAAACATTATCTATTCTTGATAAGCAATACCATGTTGAAACAAAAATATATACCAGTATAAAAGAAGCGAGTTTTAAAGGTATTGCAGATAAACCGATGCTATTTACGGCATTAAGTCGCTTATTAATCAATTACGAAAGCGAATGGTATAGTGAAATTGATGCTGAAGGCAAAATGCCGAAATGGGAAGCGTTAAACAGCGAGCTGACGGAAAATGCTAAAAATGTATTAACGTATTTAAAAGAAGCGGATGAAGCAAAATGTGATATCTATGTAAACACACTAGCAGCAGATGAACAGAAATCAGTCAAAAAAGGATTAGAAGAGCTAAGAAGAAGCATAGCACGTTTTCCAGCAGACTATATAGACAGCCCAACAGAAAAGCTCAGTAAAGGGCAATTGGACATCTATTTTTTGCTTAAACAGTTAGAAAAACAAGTGACAGCTTGGGAAAAGACCAAAGAGAAAATCAAGAAAATGTTATGGTGGGATGATGTTGCTAAAGGCTTAGCTAAGTTAAATCAACCTAAAGACACGCCTCCAGAAAATGGCGAGACAACCAATACCACAACCACCCCAACAGACTCAGCACCACCTGCTACGCTTAGTGCTGATGGTAGGGCGTGGTTTATTCATCCTGTTCAAATTATGAGTCTTATTAATAAAAAAACTTATATAAATAATGAAGGATTTATTTGTAGTGATAGTATTACTCAATATCAAGTTAAAAAATTGGAGAGAGGAAATATCATTGGTCCCAATGCCATTGTTTTGCATAGAACATTTTCAAAAGGAAGTGCAATTAATGTTATTGAAAATACTTGGAAATCACCTTGGAATAAAGACAATATTGGCGCACATTTTGTTATAGATAAGGATGGAACAATTTATCAAGTTGTAAGTTTGAAAAAATATGCTAATCATGTAGGAAAGATTAGACCTCGTTGCGCTCTGACTGGAAATTGTGATTCAACCTATAAATCAAAAACCTTAAGAGAACAATATTTATCTGAATTAAAAAAAGATTATCCAGAACGTTATCCATATAACCAAGACAGTATAGGTATTGAAGTTGTAGCATGGTGGGACGACAAAACTAAGTTATGGGATGATGCAACACCTCAACAATTAGAATCAATTAGAAATTTAGTTATTTTTTTACAAAAGGAATTTAATTTAAATGATAAAGACTTGTATCAACATCAGTGCATTGCTTATAAAACAAGTGGAGAAGGTAAAAATCTGTATCCTCCTGCTGACAATTGGAATATTGATCCCCGTCACTACTAGTGCCAATAATCGTGATGAAATCAAAGTATTATCGCTAGAAAAGGTAGTTGCGGTAGAAATGGATCGCAACGATCATCTTTACGATTTATGTAATAAATGGAAATTAGACAAAAAGAAAATAACCCGTTTCTTCTTGACTGCAAAGAAATCTATCGATTCAGATCAAATAAATTCGTTTAACTTTTATAATTGCAACATAAAAGGTGAATTATTAATTAATGGAATAAAAAAAGAATATAGTATTGATTTAGGTGGAGTAGCAGTTATTCATGAAGGTGATAACGCTGAAGAGATAGTTTTTGGTTGTTCTAAAGGCGAGTGTTTGAAATACGTTCATAATGAACCTTATATAAATCACGATGAAATCAAAGTACTGTCAATAAAAAAAGTAATTAAGAAGGGTAGTGACGATTATCTTAACGATTTATGTAATAAATGGAACTTAGGAAAAAAAGATATAGCCCGTTTTTTCTTGACCGCAGAAAAATATATCAATTCAGCTCAAATAAGTGCTTTTGACGTTTATACGTGCGAAATAAATGGTGAATTATTAATTAATGGAATAAATAAAAGTTATAGTATTGATTTAGGGGGGCTAGCATTTATTTATGGGAAAAATACAGAACAGATAGCGTTTGGTTGTTCTCAAGGTGAATGTTTGAGATATGTTTATTACG
>NZ_LZGX01000115.1:0-463 GCF_001690825.1 Gilliamella sp. Fer1-1 | reverse complement strand
CTGAAGAAAATGATAGTTTTTTACCGATACCTGATGAATTTAATTTTTTTTTAAAAGGCATAGTTCAGGATGATTATCTTCATGCAATAAAATTGAAAAAATATAAAAAAATAAATTTAATACTATTATTTTCATATTCCATTTCTGGTGCACCTCAATTATCGTTAATTAGCCTTTCTGAGGATTTTGATTTCATTGATCGTATGGAACTGGGTGAAAATGTTGAATTAGAGGATGGTGGTATTTGGAACAAGTATCTTATTGATGAAAATTTTCGTATAACTATTAAAAAAATTGAATCCCCGTATGATGGATATAAAAAAACAACAATTTTCTTAAATCAAACAAACTATATTATTAATGAAAATGGAATTTTTGTTAAATTAAAAAGATAAGCTATTTAGGCTTAGCTATTTAATAAAATACAAAAGTTTATTGAGTGTAATTTAATCAATAACTAATT
>NZ_LZGX01000114.1:0-32961 GCF_001690825.1 Gilliamella sp. Fer1-1 | reverse complement strand
TTTCTGACTGATTTTTGTTCTTCTTTTATTAAAATCAGCTATTTTTGCACCTTGCTTATCAACAAGTATATAATACCCCTTTCAAACTTGAGGCAACCTGCATGCAACTAGCATTTTGTATCTATAAATATTTTCCTTTTGGTGGCTTACAACGTGATTTTTTGCAAATAGCTAGGGCTTGTCAAGCTCGTGGCCACCACGTCCGGATCTATGTAATGGCATGGCAAGGTGATAAGCCTGCTGGATTTGATATTATCTTGGTTCCAAAAAAAGGCTTATCTAACCATAATCGTAATCAATCTTATTACCATTGGGTAAAAACCCATTTGCAAGCAAACCCCGTCGATTGTGTAGTTGGTTTTAATAAAATGCCTGACTTAGATGTCTATTTTGCGGGCGATACCTGTTATGCAGATAAAGTGGCCCATAAAAGCTTTTTATATAAGTTATCAAAACGCTGTAAACACTATTTAGCCTTTGAAGATGCGGTGTTTAATCAACATAGCCAAACTAAGGTGATGCTTTTAACTAAGCAGCAAATCGCTGACTTTGTTAAATATTATCATACTGATCTATCAAGGTTTTATCTGTTACCGCCTGGCATTGCTCAAGATCGCCAATATAATGCTGAGTCGATCGCTAAAGGCAAGCAATTTAGACAAACCAATCAAATTGATGAACACAGTTTTGTGATTGTGCAAATTGGCTCGGATTTTAAACGCAAAGGCGTTGATCGTTCACTAACCGCCATTGCGACTTTACCCTATGAACTAAAGCAAAAAGTTACTTTTTTAGTGGTAGGGCAAGACAAACCAGAAGCCTATCAAAAACAAGCAAAACAACTGGGGATTGATCAGCAAGTCCGTTTTTTAGCGGGCCGTGATGACATTGCCGATATTTTATTTTCAGCTAATTTACTATTGCATCCAGCAAGGCAAGAAGCTGCTGGTATGGTTTTAGTCGAAGGATTAGCTGCTGGTGTCCCCGTTATTGTATCGGGTGTTTCGGGATATGCTTATCACATACACGATGCCAAGGCTGGTGTGGTTCTTGCTGAGCGTTTTGTACAATCGGATCTCAATCAGGCCGTTAAAAATGCTATCACTAATCACGATCAATTATTAACATGGCATCATAATGCGATTAACTACGGGAAAACGGCTGATCTATACGATTTAGCCACGCGCGCCACCGATATTATTTTAGGTTGTAACGATGATGAATGAAATAAAACTCAAATCGCCTTTTCAGCAATTATGGACAGGTAAAGATCCCTTTGCAGAAATCGAGTTAATCTCGGGTAAAGTATATCGTGCTGTTAAGCAACGTAAAACGCTAAATTTTGAGCTTGAGGGTGAATCTTATTTTATTAAAATTCATCGGGGTACAACGATTAAAGAGATTATTAAAAACCTCATATCGTTACGTCTACCCGTGTTAGATGCCAAGCAAGAATGGGATGCCATTCATCGTTTAGCGCAAGCTGGCGTTAATACTATGGATGGGCGAGCATTTGGCCGTAAAGGTTTAAATCCACTAACACGCCATTCGTTTATTATTACCAAAGATCTTAATCCAACAATTAGTTTAGAAGATTTTACCAAGCCATGGCTCACTCAGCCACCTAGCTATCATTTAAAGCGTTCTTTAATTATTTATTTAGCGAAAATGGTGGCAAAAATGCACGCTGCGGGGGTTAATCATCGTGATTGTTATTTGTGTCATTTTTTGTTGGATTTACCCTTATTTGAAAATAAACAACAAATTAAATTATCGGTTATTGATTTGCACCGAGCACAAACTCGCAATAAAGTACCAACCCGTTGGCGAGATAAAGATCTTATTGGGCTGTATTTTTCGTCGACTAAAATTGGCTTGACTAACCGCGATATTCTTTTATTTTTAAAAGTTTATTTTGATAAATCGTTAAAAACCATTTTGCAAGAACAACAACCACTAATTAACAGTGCACACAAAAAATCGGAGCGAATTCGTAAGCGAACCGAAAAATACCATCTTTAAATAAGGATTGCTATGTTTATTGAACAAATTGATATTTGTGGGTTTAAAGGTATCAGCCAGCTATCGTTAAAATTCAATGCAAGTTCTAGCGTACTAATAGGCGAAAACCGTTGGGGGCGATCAAGTTTAATTAGCGCTTTACAACTGTTATCACTCAATAATAAGTTTTATCAATTTGTTGATTCTGATTTTTATCATGACCAACACGACGGTAATGTCGATAAGATCACCATTACCGTCACTTATTGCCAATCGCATTTAAATGAGTTAAACCATAAAGATTATCAGCCATTACGCGCTGTTGCCTATCTATCAACACAAGATAACCTGCATCGCATTACTTATCAAATTTCGGCTAATAAACAAAACAATCAAATTATCACACAACATAAATTGCTCAATTTACAAGGCAAACCATGTAATATTGAAAATGAAAGATCGTTAATTGCACTTTTAATCAGCTTAAATCCAGTTATGGCGCTTAAAAATGCTATGGATCAAGCCCAATTACCTATTACTAATCAGCCACAATCTGAAAAAAACATTGAACAGCTTTCCTGCCAATTAAAAGCACATTGCGCCAAATTAACGCAAGATGAATTAGCTCGGGGTCTGCAAGCTGCACGCTCATTATTAGAATATTACTTTGCCGATCAAACACACCGCTATCATTATAAGCAATCCCCCCTAAAAAGCTCGCCAAGCGCAGAGGATTGGAACGTTTTAGAACAAATTAATGATATATTAGACAGTTTTGATAATGATTATTTACGGACGGTATTTTTAGGCATTTTTGGATCGATTATTGATGCTAAAGGCGATTATTCACTTTTACAAAGTTCAATGCCGATTTTAATTTTACAAGAGCCTGAAAGTTCGCTACACCCCATCATTTTATCTGTCGCATTTCGGTTACTAAAAAACTTCCCTACACAAAAAATTATTACCTCAAACTCAAGTGATTTAGTCTCATTATTTCCATTAGAAAGCCTTTACCGATTAATTCGCTTGCCTGATAAAATTGTCGCAAAACATATTACTGCTACATCATTAAGTATGAGTGATAGTCGCCGTATTGTGTTTCATATTCTTTATCGACGCTCTAGTGCATTATTTGCTCGTTGTTGGCTATTAGTTGAAGGTGAAACCGAAGTTTGGTTATTACGTGAATTAGCAAAGCAAAGTGGTTATCATTTGAGCTCTGAAGGCGTTCAGCTAATTGAGTTTGCACAATGTGGGTTAAAACCACTGATAAAATATGCCAATAAAATGGGAATTCATTGGTATGTTATTACTGATGGCGATATGGCGGGTAAAAAATATGAAGATACCGTCAAATCACTGGGCGGTGAAGATAAAGATCCTAATGACTACTTAACCGTTTTACCCGCTCGTGATATTGAAAATTTTTTATTTAAACATGGATTTAGTCATGTTTATAAACTTGCTGCTTACAACACAACACAGCATATCGATCTACCTGTACATCAAATTATTCAAAAAGCCATTCATAAAAGCTCAAAGCCAGATCTCGCTATTGCTATTTGTGATGATGCAAAAGCACGGGGAATAACTGCCATCCCACGCTTGCTCACTGACACCTTTGCCAAAATCATTAAAGCATCTAAAAATGGGCTTTAAACTATCTGAAAAACGATATCAGGAAAGTAACGTTATTCCGCCAACAGACATTGGCGGAATGAAATAAAAATTAAACCTATTTAGTGATTCGCTTATATTTAGCACGTTTAGGCTCTAATGCCTCAGCGCCGAGTGTACGTTTTTTCCATTCTTCGTATTCAGTAAAGTTACCTTCAAAGAATTCAACATGTCCTTCGTCCTGATAATCCAAAATGTGAGTCGCAATGCGATCAAGGAACCAGCGATCGTGTGAAATAACTAATGCACACCCCGGAAATTCTAACAGAGCATTTTCAAGTGCACGCAATGTTTCAACATCTAAATCATTGGTCGGCTCATCAAGCAGCAAAACATTGCCACCCACTTGCAATAATTTGGCTAAATGTACGCGCCCTCTTTCACCACCTGAAAGTTCACCAACACGTTTTTGCTGATCTACCCCCTTAAAGTTAAAACGACCAACATAAGCCCGACTAGGAATTTCAAAATTGCCGATACGCATAATATCTTGACCGTTTGAGATTTCATCCCAAACCGTTTTTTTATCATCCATATTATCGCGGAACTGATCAACCGAAGCTAACTGCACGGTTTCACCTAAAGTAATGGTTCCTGAATCAGGTTGTTCTTTACCTGATAGCATTCTAAATAGTGTTGATTTCCCAGCTCCATTTGGACCTATAATACCAACAATTGCCCCCTTGGGAATGCTAAAAGACAGATTATCAATCAGTACCCGATCGCCATACGATTTAGTTAAATTATTAACCTCGATCACTTTATCCCCTAAACGTTGCCCAGGTGGAATAAACAATTCATTCGTTTCATTACGTTTTTGGTAATCGTTGCTATTAAGTTCTTCAAACCTTGCTAAACGAGCTTTACTTTTGGCTTGACGGCCTTTTGGATTTTGTCTAACCCACTCAAGCTCTTTTTCAATCGATTTTCGGCGAGCCGATTCCGTTGAGGCTTCTTGTGCTAAACGCTGATCTTTCTGTTCAAGCCAAGATGAGTAGTTACCTTCCCATGGAATACCCTCACCACGGTCAAGTTCTAAAATCCAACCTGCCACATTATCTAAAAAGTAACGGTCATGAGTAACGGCCACAACAGTACCTTCGTAATCATGTAAAAATCGCTCTAGCCATGCAACCGATTCAGCATCTAAATGGTTGGTTGGTTCGTCAATTAATAACATATCAGGTCTTTCAAGTAACAACTGACAAATTGCCACTCGACGGCGTTCACCACCAGATAATGTTTCAATTTTGGCATCCCAAGCAGGTAAGCGTAATGCATCGGCTGCCCGCTCTAATTGATTATCAAGGTTATGGGCATCTTGCGCTTGGATAATTGCTTCAAGCTCCGCTTGCTCTTTGGCTAATTTATCAAAATCGGCATCAGGATCAGCATAAGCGGCGTATACCTCATCTAGTCGAGCAAGTGCTTTTTTAGCATCACCAACGGCTTGCTCAACCGCTTCGCGCACGGTTTGCTTAGGATCAAGCTTAGGCTCTTGCGGTAAATAGCCAATCTTAATATCAGGTTGTGGTCGGGCTTCGCCTTCAATTTCAGTATCAACACCCGCCATAATGCGTAATAATGTTGATTTACCTGCCCCATTTAAACCCAGCACCCCAATTTTAGCTCCTGGGAAAAAACTTAAAGAAATATCTTTTAAAATATAGCGTTTAGGGGGAACAATCTTCCCTACTCGATTCATGGTATAAACATATTGCGCCATAAAATATCGTCCGTTTATTTTGTTAAAAGATGGTAAACTAAATGTCTACTACATAATTGATAGCGTATATTGTAACGATTCTACTTCTTGGGTCTAGGCTTATTTGTAATAATCTGACTAATTGCTTATACATCAATAAATTAAAAATAATAACCGTTTAAATTATCAACACCACAAAAAATGACGAATTAATGCACAAACACCACGCAGCTCTCTTTATGCGCAAAATAATAGTATTAACATTATCTTGTTTTGAAAAAACAGTGTAATTTTGTACACTAGCCCAATAAGGCTTGGTACTCCAGTTGTCAAAAGAGATATCATCACAGACAAAATCACTATTTGGTTGGTTGAGCAAAACATGCCTAAGAAACAACAGCTTTGGCTGTTAGATAGTAAGCACCGCTGCCACCTAAAAAAACCAATTGCTCTAGGCTCTCCATCTTAAATAGATAAAATGCCATTATCACTGGTTAAGATGATTTTATAAGATACATAACAGAGATCTGATTCTGTACTTACATTAACTGTTTTCCATCAATATTTTATACGTCCAAGGTAAGATCACTTGTTACAGAGATTGAGTTATCTCCATCATCTTCTTGCCAAAATCTGTTGATTGAAATTAAATCCTTTAATGGAATCATAGAATTTATTGGGGAAATAAATTTCTCTATCTCTTTTACTTTTTGACCTACAACAGGAGCCAGTGGGGTTATCTTCCGATGAAAAATTATTACCAATGCTATATATTACCTATCATCTGACAATTTAATATTTAATAGCGCATCAGTCGAGTTAGCTATAATTTTCCCTCTTCAAAAGTTAAGTAAGAAGCGTTGCCGTGGATCGTTTTTGTTGTAGTTACTATTTTGTTGTAGTTACTATTTTATTATAGTTACTAATAATGCAGTCGCTTGAAAGGATGCCATTAAAATATCAATATGGTTCCAAACACATAACACTTCACTTTCAAGATAATAAGTTATAATTGATAAATATATTTTAGATACCAAGACACCATGAGCATTCTCCAACTAGAGGTAATGCTCACCATCAGCAGAAAAAGCGAGCAAATAATAGCTAGGTTATAAAATATAACAACCCAATAATATAACCTAACCAAATAACTATTCTAGTACTAATTTTCTAAGGGTAAATTCTCGCCTCGACACAATGTTTGAGCGGACTGAATACCATTAAGAGCAAAGGTACCACTCCCAGCGATTCCTTTCGCATTAAATCCATCAATAGCAAAAGGCCTACCTGCTTGATACATTTCAGAAGTCCACCAATAAAAGCCCGCAGAAACATATCGAGCGAGCGCTCCCCATTCTCCCAAAAAGGTACCAAAATCACGAGAAGGTTGGTGCATATAATTTTTTTCGTCTATAAGAGTACCTTCAGGTAAATCGGCATCAACTGAATTAATAAATTCATTCCTTCTATACATATATTTTTGTCGCCAAGCTTTTCCTGCGTCAGAAAAATCATTAACTTGTTCTCGTGTTGTTTCTGGTATTGCATGACCATCAATGACTTTACGACATACATTATACGCTGTGAACTCAGGAGGTCGACGCATCTCATTACTAAAACCTTTACTACTTCTATCTGCATCATGATCAATAACAATCCCCCATTTTTGAGGGGTTGGAATAGTCACTTTCCCAATATTAATCCAATTGCTATTTTTATCTTCTAAGTATTCCATATTAATGGTTAATGGACTAGTCGGTTTACGAAGACTATTATACACAACTTTACAATCTAGCCCTACTTTTTCGCCAGCATTTCCTGATGACAAAGTGACCCAATTATTGATATTACTATCATCAAGTTTACAACGATATTTCGATTGATCAGTCCCTGATCCCATGATATTAAATCCAATTCCCTTAAAACCAGTTATAGGTCGAAACGACTCGGGCTTAAACCCACCACTAAGTTGTTCCCACCCAATAGAAAAAGTAGGTTCCCATACTGCAGGGTTATAACCATCAGGGTATTTAGTCGAATATTGAGCTCCTGAAAAAACACGCATACTAAAAGGTTGAACATAGCACAATTTGGGGCCACTTAAAAGCATAAATTGGTAAGTAATTTGAGGTTTGCTACCATAATAGTTATTATCGGGAATACCATATTTGGTGGTTGCAGCGATATCTTTTATACTTAATTCTAAGGTATAAGGCCCTCCGCATTGTGTTAATTCCTGATTTAAATCACTCTCAACTCTTTTATTGCCATCTTTCCAAGTTGCCTTTAACGAACCAAGAACAGCTGTGTTCTCAGCTATAGAGGCATCACCATCATTGTCTACTACTTGTAGTAATGTAGAGAGGTCATGTTCTTTGCTGTCCGCGGCAACCAGAGCAATAATATCTGAAAATTTTGTACCCTCTGGAACTCTTAACGGTTTTCCACCGTACGAGATTGAATCCATAATACCAATTTGTTTTAATTCACCATTATTTGTTTCACTTGGTATCTTCAAGCCAAGTAGCTCATTTAAGCTGTTCAGCTTATTGCCAACTTGGTTATCCTGATTTGCCTTAAAGTGCAAATAAGGCTTGTTGCCCTGAATCTCTTTTGTTGTGGTTGCGGTTAGTGCAATGACATTATCTGATATCGTTATCCCTAACAATAAAGTAGCAATTGCTTGTAACGCATAACGCTTTTTTTGCAATTGTGGTAGTGTTGTTTGTAAGGCTAGTTGAGCTATTTTCATTATTTTTCTTCGCTGACTAAATTATTTGACTTTGTTTGATGCTTTAAACGTAGTAGTTTAACTAAATTCAATAGCAGATTTAAAAAACTTTTTAAAAAACCAAATTAATCTATAACTATTTATATGATATAGGCGATTAAGTATAATCAAAATACAATGACAATTTAAAGAAAAAAATAAATTTTTTTTGTTAAGATTTGTAAATAAGATCAAAATAATAACAATTTTTATATCGCAGGTATATTAATTCTAATTAAGTAGAATAAAAACAAAGAAATGGCAAAAGAACCTCCGCCTTATTACAGCTTTAAGCGGAGGGTACAATTTGTGATCTTATTATTTTACAAAAAAGTAAAAAGTTGCTCTTTGGGTAGGCGTGATTTTGGTCGGTGAGCATTTCCGTCATTTTCGGCTCGATAACCTAATGTTGCTACCACGACACTTTTAAGCCCTTTACTTTTAAGCTCTAAAATTTCATCCATTTTAGTAGCATCATACCCTTCAATAGCGGTTGTATCCACGCCAATTGCCGCTGCGGCAAAAAGTAATTGCCCTAAGGCAAGATAGATTTGTTTACTTTCCCAACATTGTTGTGATTCAATGGTCGCGCTATTGAGTGTGACAAAGTGCCGACGACCTTGATCTTGTGCTTGTTTAAGATCCGCCGATGGATATCGACCATCTTTATCTTCTTGATTCAACAAATTGACCAAATAGGTTTCATCTAATGGCGTTTTAATGCAAAAAACAATAGTATGGGAAGCGCCTGTTATTCTTGGCTGATTAAATTCAGCAATAGCAGGTAAGATTTTGTTCTTGGCTGCATCGTTATCAATAACATAAAAATGCCATGGCTGTGAATTAACCGATGATGGGCTGTTTCTTAAAACGGTTAACAATTGGTCAAATTGGTCAGTTGGAATTTTTTTAGTTTGATCATAGTGTTTGGTCGTATAACGTTTTTGAGAAATATCAACTATATTCATAATATTCATCCTCAATAAAAGAAAGATAGCACTATTATAAGCTTAGCCATAAATTGCTCAACTTATTTATGCAATAGATAAATTGATTGTAGTTGTTAAGCCTTTTTCTATTCCGTTTGATAACACGTCTTATTTTAAATAATCATTGACACAACTTATATCATTTGGTAAAAATATAATCAATTCACTTTTTAATTAGTTAAATTTAGGAATTCGTGTGTTGATTAAATTATACTCTCTCCTCCTCAGCCTTCTTCTCGCATCATTTTGCGCGGATGGCTTGTGTGTGGAGTAAAAAAGATAGTTTATTAAACAACTCGACAGATTAACAAGAACCCGCGCTAAAGTGCGGGTTTTTTGTTTTTTAACTTGAAATACCGAGATAGCGCTAAAATATATAATAAGGAAAAACAATGAGCGATCATGTCATTATTTTTGATACCACACTACGTGATGGTGAACAAGCATTACAAGCAAGTTTGAGTGTTAAAGAAAAACTACAAATTGCGCTAGCGTTAGAAAGAATGCGAGTTGATGTAATGGAAGTTGGTTTTCCCATTTCATCACCAGGTGATTTTGAATCAGTACAGACGATTGCTAAAACAATAAAAGATAGCCGAGTTTGTGCTTTATCTCGATGTGTCGATAAAGATATTGATGTTGCAGCAGAAGCCTTAAAGGTTGCTGATGAGTTTCGTATTCATACCTTTATGGCAACATCAACTTTACACGTCAAAGATAAATTAAAAATGACATTTGATGATGTCATTGAACGAGCAGTGCACTGTATTAAGCGTGCACGTAATTATACTAATGATGTGGAGTTTTCTTGTGAAGATGCAGGCCGTACCCCAATTGATAACTTATGTAGGATCGTTGAAGCAGCAATTAAAGCGGGGGCAAAAACGATCAATATTCCAGATACTGTCGGTTATACTGTCCCTTATCAATTTGGTGGCATTATTCATACCTTATTTGAACGTGTCCCAAACATTGATCAGGCGATTATCTCTGTTCATTGCCATGATGACTTGGGCATGTCGGTGGCTAACTCGATTAGCGCGATTCAAGAAGGTGCTAGGCAGATTGAAGGGGCGATGAATGGCTTAGGCGAACGTGCGGGTAACACCGCACTTGAAGAAGTCATCATGGCCATTAAAATCCGTCAAAATATATTAAATGTTCATACCAATATTAATCATCAAGAGATTTATCGTACCAGTCAAATAGTAAGCCAAATAACCAATACACCAATTCCAGCTAACAAAGCTGTTATTGGTAGTAATGCTTTTGCCCACTCCTCAGGGATCCACCAAGATGGTGTGCTAAAAAATCGAGAAACATACGAAATCATGACACCTGAATCAATCGGGTTAAATCAAATTCAATTAAATTTAACATCTCGATCAGGGCGAGCTGCTGTTAAACATCGCCTTGAAGAATTAGGTTATCACGATAAAGATTATAATTTAGATCAACTCTATGAAGCATTTTTAGAACTTGCCGATAAAAAAGGTCAAGTTTTTGATTATGATCTAGAAGCATTAATATTTATCAATCAACTAAAAGATGAAAAAGAGCATTATGTTTTGGATTACTTCAATGTTCAATCTGGCTCAACCGTTGTATCTACAGCATCGGTTAGTTTGATCATTGGAGATAACAAATTTTCCGATGCCGCAACGGGTAATGGACCTGTTGATGCTGTTTACCAAGCCATAAATCGCATTACTGGTGAACCTATTTCAATAGTCAAATATCAATTAGCGTCTAAAGGACAAGGCGAAAATGCCTTAGGACAAGTTGATATTGTTGCCGATTATAAAGGGCGTAAATTCCATGGTGTTGGACTTGCAACCGATATTGTTCACTCATCAGCGCTCGCATTAATTAATGTATTAAATAATGTGTATAGAGCAAATCAAGTTGCACAAGAAAAACAAAAATTACACCATGATTAATATTATATTATTTTGTTAATTGTTGAACAAAATAATCAGATTAAATGAGATTATAAAGGAATAAAATATGTCACAAAACTACCATATTGCAGTGCTTCCTGGTGATGGTATTGGTCCAGAAGTAATGAAACAAGCTTATAAAGTGCTTGAAGTTATCCGCAAAAAATATCAACTTGCCATTACGACCAGTGAATATGATGTTGGTGGTGCAGCAATTGATATTCATGGCTGCCCATTACCGAAAGAAACACTAGAAGGATGCGAAAAAGCTGATGCGATTTTATTTGGATCTGTTGGCGGGCCTAAATGGACTAACTTACCACCAGACCAACAACCTGAACGCGGTGCATTATTACCACTACGCAAACATTTCAAATTATTTGCTAATATGCGCCCTGCTCGTTTATATCAAGGTTTAGAAGATCTTTGCCCATTACGCACCGATATTGCTGAACGTGGTTTTGATATTCTATGTATGCGCGAATTAACTGGTGGTATCTATTTTGGTTTGCCAAAAGGTCGCGAAGGTAGCGGTGCTCAAGAAAAGGCTTTTGATACTGAAGTGTATCACCGATTTGAAATTGAGCGAATCGCTAAAATGGGTTTTGAAGCAGCTCGCTTACGCCGAAAAAAAGTGACGTCAATTGATAAAGCCAATGTACTACAAACCTCAATTTTATGGCGTGAAGTGGTTAGCGAAGTCGCTAAAAACTATCCCGATGTTACACTTGAGCATATGTATATCGATAATGCTACGATGCAATTAGTTAAAGATCCTTCACAATTTGACGTAATTTTATGTTCAAATTTATTTGGTGATATCTTGTCTGATGAATGCGCTATGATAACTGGCTCAATGGGTATGTTACCGTCGGCTAGCTTAAACGAGCAAGGTTTTGGACTATATGAGCCAGCAGGTGGTAGTGCGCCAGATATTGCGGGTAAAAACATAGCCAATCCAGCTGCACAAATCTTGTCATTGGCATTATTAGTTCGTTACAGTTTCAAACGTGATGATATTGCATCAGCTATCGAAACCGCAGTAAATAAAGCATTAGAGCAAGGCTACCGTACTATTGATTTAGCCCAAAAAGAACAACCGATTTCAACTGACGAAATGGGAGACATAATTTGTAAGCTCATTTAATCAGATTGATGTTATTTATTGTATCACTTAGGGATAAGCCAAGTAGGCAGAATAAACAACTACTTGTATCCCTCTTAAATGCGACTAATTAAGCTTAGTATTCATAAAATTATGTCTAAAACCCAACGCAGTTAAGTTGTAAAAATAATAAGGAATATGCAATGTCAAAAACACTGTATCAAAAATTATATGATGCACACGTCGTTTATGAAGCACCAAACGAAACGCCCATATTATATATTGATCGTCATTTAGTTCATGAAGTCACCTCGCCACAAGCCTTTGATGGTTTGCGTGCCATGAATCGTAAAGTTCGTCAGCCTCATAAAACTTTTGCGACGATGGATCATAATACTTCAACCAAAAGTAATGATTTAAATGCTTGTAGCGAAATGGCGCGCATTCAATTAACTGAACTGGCAAAAAACGCCAAAGAGTTTGGTGTTTCGTTATATGATTTACAAAGCCCATTACGTGGTATTGTCCATGTAGTTGGACCAGAACAAGGAATGACATTACCGGGTATGACAATCGTTTGTGGCGATTCACATACCGCAACCCATGGTGCCTTTGGTGCATTAGCTTTTGGCATTGGTACTTCCGAAGTTGAACATGTGTTAGCCACTCAAACCTTAAAACAAGGCAGAGCTAAAACCATGAAAATCGAAGTCAAAGGTCAAGTTGCTGACGGAATCACCGCCAAAGATATTATCTTAGCGATTATTGGCAAAACCACTAGCGCGGGTGGTACAGGGCATGTGGTTGAATTTTGTGGAGATGCAATTAAAGCATTATCAATGGAAGGCCGCATGACATTATGCAATATGGCAATCGAAATGGGTGCTAAAGCTGGCATAATTGCACCAGATGAAGTCACGTTTGAGTACTTAAAAGATCGTCAATTTTCACCAAAAGGTGAAGACTTCAACAAAGCGGTGGCTTATTGGAAAACACTAAAAACCGACGAAGGTGCACATTTTGATACCGTTGTGACGTTAGAAGGCAAAGATATCGCACCACAAGTTACTTGGGGAACTAATCCGGGTCAAGTAACTTCAATTGACGCAACCGTGCCGAACCCTGATCATTTTGCTGATCCTATTGAAAAACATTCTGCCGAGCGTGCATTAACTTATATGGGATTAACTGCTGGCACCAAAATGACAGATATTAAAATCAATAAAGTGTTTATTGGTTCTTGTACAAACTCACGTATAGAAGATTTACGAGCTGCTGCACAAATTGCTAAAGGCCGTAAAGTCGCTGAAGGTGTACAAGCATTAGTTGTACCCGGTTCAGGACCAGTAAAAGAACAAGCTGAAGCCGAAGGGTTAGATAAAATCTTTATTGATGCAGGATTTGAATGGCGCTTACCGGGTTGCTCTATGTGTCTTGCAATGAACGATGATAAATTAGCACCAGAAGATCGCTGTGCATCAACCAGCAACCGTAATTTTGAAGGTCGCCAAGGGCGTGATGCTAGAACACATTTGGTTAGCCCAGCAATGGCAGCTGCCGCAGCGATTACTGGTCATTTTACAGATATTCGCAAACCATTTTAAGGAGAGAGCTGTCATGGCAAAATTTACAAAACATACTGGGCTAGTCGTTCCTTTGGATGCGGCTAATGTTGATACAGATGCAATCATTCCAAAACAGTTTTTACAGAAAGTAACACGCACTGGATTTGGTAAACATGCCTTTCATGAATGGCGCTTTTTAGATGATGCTGGCGAGCAGCCTAACCCTGAATTTGTCTTGAATAAACCCCGCTATAAAGGCGCCAGCATTTTATTGGCGCGAGAAAATTTCGGTTGTGGCTCTTCTCGTGAACATGCGCCATGGGCGCTTGCCGATTATGGATTTAAAGCCATTATAGGCTCAAGCTTTGCCGATATCTTTTATAATAACTCATTTAACAATCAGTTATTATTGGTTAATTTATCCGAAGCCGATGTCGATGAACTATTTAAAATTGTTGAAGCGAATGAAGGTATTGAATTTACCATTGACTTAGTTAATGAGATCGTCACGGCTGGAGACAAGCAATATCCATTTAAAATTGATGCCTTTAAACGTCACTGTTTACTAAATGGTTTAGATAATATTGGTTTAACCTTACAACATGAAGAAGCGATTAGCGACTTTGAACAGAAAATCCCGTCATTTTTAGCTTAATTTCAACTTTTGGGCGTTTATTTGCGCCCAATCCAATAATGAGAATCACCAATGGCAACACATCATGATAATGTAAAACAGCAGTTTGGCGAACAAGCCAATGCTTATTTAACCAGTAAAGTACATGCGCAAGGACCTGATCTTGAATATTTATCTAACCTACTTATCCCACATTCCGAGGCAAATCTACTTGATATGGGATGTGGCGCAGGTCATGTCAGTTTTATTGCAGCAAAATATGTTAAACATGTTACTGCCTATGATCTTTCAAATGAAATGTTATCGGTTGTCGCGCAAACAGCAAAAGAGCGCGGTTTACAAAATATAACCGTTAAGCAAGGTTATGCTGAATATCCCCCTTTTGCTGATAATCAATTTGATATTGTTGTCAGCCGTTATTCAGCACATCACTGGCATGATGTAGGTAAAAGCATTCGACAGCTCCATCGAATAACTAAACCTGGTGGTAAATTAATTATTATGGATGTTGTTTCACCTGGTCATCCTGTATTAGATGTTTGGCTACAAACTGTTGAAGCCTTGCGTGACACATCACACGTTCGTGACTATACCCCCGGTGAATGGTTAACCTTTTTAACTGAAGCGGGTTTCATCATTAATAATATAGCTCGCCACCGTTTAACACTCTCTTTTGATACATGGGTTAAACGAATGCGTACTCCTGAACAGTTAATTGAGGCAATACGAATTTACCAAGAAACCGCAGCTGACGATACAAAAAGTTATTTTGAACTTCAAGCTGATGGTTCTTTTACTACGGATATGATGATTATTGAAACTAAAAAAGTCATTTAAAATAATCCGTTGCCGTAAACAGTTTTAAATTTAAAGCTGTTTACGTTGACTTGATGGTGGAATTGATAAAGCTTCACGGTATTTTGCTACGGTTCGGCGAGCAATAATAATACCTTGTTCTTCAAGTAACGAAACTAATTTGCTATCACTCAGTGGCTTTTTACTATCTTCTGCTGATATATATTTTTTAATTAAAGCACGAATAGCCGTCGACGAGGCTTCACCACCTGATTGTGTGTTTACATGGCTAGAAAAAAAGAATTTTAATTCAAATATGCCCGTCGGGCATTGTAAATATTTTTGAGTTGTCACTCGAGAAACCGTTGACTCATGCATTTCAATTGCGCTTGCAACATCAGATAAAATCATTGGCCTCATATATTCTGTGCCCAGTTCGAAAAACTCCCGCTGATGTTCTACAATAAATTGACTTACTTTAAGTAAAGTTTCATTGCGATTTTCAATACTTTTAATAAACCAATTCGCATTTTGCAAATGTGATCGGATATATTGGCTATCGCTTTCGCTTACTGTCTTTTCCATCGCCGCATATTGCTGATTTATGCGTAGGGTCGGCATTATGTCATTATTCAAATCAACAACCCAGCTTCCATTCACTTTTTTTACTAAAACATCAGGTATCACATAATCTGGCGCAGACATATTAATAAAATCACCGGGATAGGGCTGTAAGTGTTGTATAAAATCGACGGCCTCTTTTAACTGCTCATCGTTAGCATTTAATACTTTTTTTAACGTTCTATAATCACGATTTGCTAATAAATCTAAATAATTATCAATAATTAATTTAACAAGTGGTGGCGACACTAAATGTTGAGTTTGAATAGACAAACACTCCTGCAATGTTCTTGCACCAACACCAATGGGATCAAAATTCCATATTCTTTTTAATACGGCTTCAACTTCAGCTAATTCAATTTCATCATTACCTTGTTCTTCAAGTATTTCTTCAGTTGAAACAGTTAAATAGCCTCGTTCATCAATAGCTTCAATAAGGGAAACGGCAATCGCCCGATCAATTTCACTAAAAGGAGTTAGCTCAAGTTGCCACTCTAAATAATCATGTAGCGTTTCGTGGGTTTCGCCCTGATAAATAGGCAATTCATCATTGCGATAATCGGAATTAGTACCAGATGGGGTCCCTGCGGTATAAATATCATCTAAAGATGCATCAAGTGGAATATTGTCAGGAATTTCTTGGCTATCTAAGGCTTCACGCGTATCAATATGTTCAATTTCATCATTTTGTTTAACGCTAATTTCATCATATTGATCGGCAATTTCCAGTAATGGGTTATTTTCAAGTTCAGTTTGAATTTCTTGCTGTAATTCTAAAGTTGACAACTGCAATAATCGGATCGCCAATTGTAATTGTGGCGTCATAGATAATTGTTGAGAGACATTCAGTTGTAAACTGGGTTTGCTCATAATCTGAACTCATTTCCTAAGTAAACACGTTTTACATCTTCGTTACTTAAAATGCTACTCGGTGTACCTTCTGCAATTAAATGACCTTTACTAACAATATAAGCTCGCTCACAAACATCTAATGTTTCACGAACATTATGGTCAGTTATTAAAACGCCCAGCCCACGATCACGTAAATGCTTGATGATATTTTTAATATCTATTACCGAAATCGGATCCACTCCAGCAAAAGGTTCATCAAGCAAAATAAATTTAGGATTAGCGGCTAATGCCCTTGCTATTTCAACTCGGCGCCTTTCACCTCCAGATAGCGATTGCCCTATGCTGTCACGGATATGGGTAATATGAAACTCTTCAAGTAATTCTTCAGCACGGTCTATTTTTTCTTTTTTATCAATATCTTTCCGTGTTTCTAAAATTGCCATAATGTTATCAATTACAGACAATTTTCTAAAAATTGAGGCTTCTTGCGGTAAATAGCCAATCCCTTTTTGTGCTCGTTCGTGTAACGGTAAAATGCTAATATCATGATCATCAAGATAGATTTTTCCTGCATTTAAGGTCACAATACCAACCACCATATAGAACGTCGTCGTTTTACCGGCACCATTTGGTCCTAATAGCCCAACAATTTCGCCAGAATTAACAGTTAAGCTCACATCTTCAACTACACGTCGTTTTTTGTATACTTTAGCTAAATTTTCCGCTTTTAAAATTGACATTTTATTTGTTCATCTCTTTAACTTGGCTTGGGATGATAGTGCTTTTTACCCGTCTATTTTTACCTGGTTGAGCAAATATTTGCTGTTTTTTAATATCATAAGTAATCAGATCACTAACAATATGATTATCTTGTTGAAATAATTCGGCATGACCTTGTAGCACAATATTATTTTGTTTTACATTATAAATTACTTGCGCTGACTGTCCTGTTACGATCTTATTTTTTTTCGGTAAAATTTGCTTATAACTTACAGGATTACCATAAGCCGTGATTTTTTGTTTTTCTGCGTTTTGCATATCAGTGATTACAACTTTATCAGCTTTTATCGTTAACCCATCTTGAACAATAACAACGTTACCAATAAATGTAATCGTATTATTTTCAATGTCAATCTGCTGATTATCTGCATCAATCGCAACAGGTTTGTTATCGGCAAAAATTTTTGAATTTTCTGATTGCGTAATGGATTCATTTGCAAAACTACTTAAAGAGATAGGTAGCAATAAAATTAATGAAAAAACAACTTGTTTTAGCGAACTCATATTTTATTTTGCCTCAGTATTATAATATGTTTTTACATTTTCAAGTATATTAGCTGTTTTTGCATGTAAATCCCCAGCTAATCCAACACCTGTTGAATAAAATCCCACTCCATTAATAATGACAGGATCTTTTGATGTCACTATCTGTGAAGTTAAATCAACCACTGCATTATCTGTTTTTACTTGTTTTAATTGGGCTTCTTGTGTCAAATTATCTAACTGCACATCAGTATAAAGGTAAAGAAGTTTATCATTAGTCAGCTCTGCTTTCTTCGCTTTTATATGCCATGTAGCGACATGATTTTGATCATAAAGAGTCAAATTAGGCAAATCAAATGCTGTCTTACCGGCATCATCAAAATATCTAACATTGCTTGATTCGATTTTATATACAAGTTCGCCAGATAAATCGTAAATATCTGTTAACATGTCATCACTTTGATAAATCGGCTTATCTGATGTATTTTTAGCTGATTGACTTATTGCCTCATCTCCTTTTTGATAATTGTAATAAACACCAATAACAATGACGAGAAGTAAAAAACAGATCAGATTTTTTTTATTCATAACATATGTTAATCACATTAATAAGAAATTATTATTTCAAATGCCCAAAATTTTATTTATTTTACTTTATTTTTTATTAAATTAATATCGCACATTGAAAGAAGTTAAATCGTTTTGTGGCTTTAACTCAACTATATTGACAAGTGAAATGCTTGCTGATGCAGGACCGCCACTTTCAATCCATTTTATTAATTTGCTTATTTGTAAATTATCACCTTGAGCTATAATCTCAACATCACCATTATCTAAATTTTGAACATAACCAACTAAATTCAGTTTTTGGGCTTGCTGATAAGTAAAAAAACGAAATCCTACACCTTGCACACGACCGTTAACATTTATTTTAACTTTCTTAATCATTTTGCAACCCCATTTTATTATAATTCAAATATATTTATCTTAATGATGAAATACTAATTTAGATTGAAAATACAGAACATAATTTTTTATCATGGTTAAATAGCTTATATAAAAATAAATACTATAGTTAAATGTTAGATTAATTAATAATCTAACAATTATTAAGTTTTTACTTATCGACTAAATTTTAGTTTTTTAACAAAATAAACAATAATAAATAATTAAAACAATGGAAATAAATATGTTATTAAAATATAAAAAAAGTTTTTTTACTTTAACTATTATCAGTATTAAGCTACTATACACTTAATTCATGTGCTTTTGCTAATGTTGAAATTGATAAACAGAAAATTAGCAAAGTTTTTGATGAATTTAATAGTGTGAAAGTCTATTATAATGGTAGCATCAATAATGTAAGTGGAAGAAATATTGCTAAAGACGGCTATAACTTAGGTCTGAAATATCAATGTGTTGAATTTATCAAACGCTATTATTATCAACGCTTCAATCACAAAATGCCCAATAGCTATGGGCATGCAAAAGAGTTCTTTGACCCTTCGATCGTTGATGGAAAATGGATAATAGAAGGTTTTGGCGTTTTAGGTTATTTACATAAAATGTAATATATTAATATTATATAAAATAACATCATTTTCAAATACATGACTTAATAACAATACGTTAATAAGCCTGTCACAATCGATGGGTATTACTTTATTTTTTAATAAAAAAGAAAGATAGTTATAAAAACATAATAGGAAAAATAAATTCTTATAATGAGAAATATAATATTATTCAAATACAAAAAAACATTATTCTTTGTCATTTTATCAATACTTACTTATTACGTTTTTTACACATATGTTTACCCTGATATGCAAGTTGATAAAGAAAAAATAGGCAAAGTTGTTGATCAATTCAATGGTGTTGATGTTTATTATAATGGTAGTACTGGTAATGTTAGTGGTCGTAATCTAACTAAAGATGGCTATAACTTAGGCCAAAAGTACCAATGCGTTGAATTTATTAAACGTTATTATTATCAACGTTTTAATCACAAAATGCCAGATAGTTATGGTCATGCTAAAAATTACTTCGATGAATCAATTCCTGATGGTCAGCTTAATCCTAAACGTAATTTATTACAATTTCATAATGGTTCGCCAACTAAACCACAAGTTGAAGATATTATTGTTTTTGGTTGGTCAAGATATGGTCATGTTGCCATTATTAGCAAAGTTAGCGATAACGAAATTGAAATTATTCAACAAAACCCTGGTCCCAACAAAAGCAGTCGTGCAACTTATCCATTAATTTTTAATAAGGGATTATGGAAAGTAGATAGTTTCCGTATTTTAGGTTATTTACGTAAAAATAAATAATTGCCTGCACCAGAGTAAACTACAACAAAAAAAAACAAATGGCATAGTTACAGAAAATATTCAAAATAATAATTCAGATTTTTAATCAAGATTAATCAACAAACCATTCATTCTTCTGTTTTGATACTATTTTTATAGTCTCCAAAATAGCCGATAAATGTTCATGTAGAGCAATTGCGGCAAGTTCTGGATCATGCTTTTTCAAAGCTATCAGAATTTTTTCATGTTGTTTAACCAGATCATCGGGTGACGAAATTTCTTCCAACGAAAGAAATCTAACTCTATCCATCATTGCCTTAATATTTTCAACACTTTCCCATGCTAACTGGCAATCTATCACATTCATTAGAATTTGATGAAATTCATCGTCTTTTTCAAGAAAATAATGAAAGTTTTTTTGTTTATTCGCCTCTTTTTGCTCCTCAAGATTTTTTTGCAACAATAAAATATGCAAATCGTTAATTTCTATCGCCGCTCGCCTAATAATTGCACATTCAATCGCATCTCGAATAAATTGTCCATCAATGACTTTCTTAATAGAGATTTTAGTTACAAATGTTCCTCGCTGAGGTAAAATTTGGACCAATCCTGCTTCTGCTAGCTTAATAAATGCTTCTCGAACTGGCTGTCTAGAAACATTAAACTGGCTAGAAATTTCTTTTTCTGAGAGTAAAACACCAGGTAATATCTGACAGGTAATAATAGCTTTTCTTAATTTGCGGTAGATTTGCTGATTAACGGGTTCAGAAGTATTTAAGTCGATAGGTGTAAACATATACCATTCTTATGTTAAGAAAAATAAAAACAAGAATAGTAGGTGATTTTTAAATAGAAGAAAAGCTTTTTTGATAGACAATTACCAATAATCACCAATAAAAAGTTATCTGGGCTAAACGAAAAATGAAAAGTGTAATTGCTCTTACGAGCAATTACACTTTTTTTCTTATTAATTATGTTAGTTGTGTTAGTAATGATTTAGTAAATTCTTTCTAATTGTTTAACCGACTGTTTAGCGCCAATATCCCGTAAAGACAAATAAGCTTTAGTGACCTTTTCAACAAAACATGGATTGTTAGGCAAATCATCACCAAATACTTGTGATAATGACAATAATGATTTTACTCGCTCTTGATTATCATTGCTATTTGCCACTAATTCTTTCAACTTATCAGCCATTGGATCACTTACCTCAATTGCCTTACCTGCATCGTCTACGCCACTGACATATCGCATCCAAGCAGCTACACCTAATGCTAAACAATCAAACTGTGTACCATTTTTTAAATGGAAACGAATGGAATCAAGCATCCGTTGCGGTAATTTTAATGTACCATCCATGGCGATTTGCCAAGTCCGATGTTTTAAACCCGTGTTACGATAACGATCAAGTAAACAATCAGCATAAGCTTGTAAATCCACACCTTTGACACGTAGCGTTGTTGCTTGTTCATTAATCATCAAATGCCTTGCAGCTTTAACATAACTAGGATCTTGCATACATTCATCAATATGTAAATAACCCGCTAAATATCCTAAATAAGCAAGAAACGAGTGGCTACCATTTAACATTCTTAATTTCATTTCTTCATATGGTAATACATCAGTTACTAGCTCAGCGCCAGCTTTTTGCCAATCAGGGCGGCCTGCAACAAAATTATCTTCAATCACCCATTGCTTAAAAGGCTCGCCAGCCACACCAGCTGGATCTTCGATACCTCCTAGTTGTTTTTTTATTTTTTCCATGGTTTCTGGTGTCACTGCTGGCACAATGCGATCAACCATAGTTGATGGAAAGGTAACATTATCATCGATCCAACTAGCTAAATTTGGATCACGCTGTTTGGCTAGCGCTAAAACAACGTTTCGTGTCACATGGCCGTTTTCTGGCATATTATCACAAGACATAACAGTAAACGGTTTTAGACCTTTTTCTTTACGCATTCGCAATGCTTCAACAATCACTCCTGGTAATGTTTTTGGGGTAGCCGGATTGTCAATATCGTGCTTAATAAGCGGGTTATTTAGATCAATTGATGCTGTTGAAGGTAAATAACAATAACCCTTTTCAGTGACTGTTATTGAAACAATTGCTATTTCTGGGCGTGTCATTACTTCTAATACTTTGGCAATGCCATCTATATCTGCATGTAATGCTTCTTTAACAACACCAACAACACGAGTAGACCAGTTGTCATATGACATTTCACAAACACTAAATAGATAATCTTGTTCTTTTAAATCGGCTATTTGTTTTTCACCACCAATTAAATTAACTTCACAATATCCCCAATTACAACCATGTTTAGTTGCTACAATATCGGTAAACACAGCTTGGTGAGCACGGTGAAATGCGCCAAATCCAAGATGAACCATTTTGGTTTTAAGATTGTTTCTATCATAACTTGGTATAACTACTTTTTCAGGTAGTTGTGATAAAGTTTGGTTTGATAATCTCATTATTTTTCCTTCAATATCTTAAATTATTATGCGGCATCATTTAAATCAGATAAATTACGATCTTTTACTTCTGGCATAAAAATCGCAGATACCAAGCCGATACAAGAGTAAACAATAATCATAACTACAATTGGCCACCAATCGTTTACAACCTGACAGAAAATACCCGCCAACATAGGTCCAAAACCAACAGCGATAAGACCTCCTGCTTCTTTAGATATAGCCATTTGAGTAAAGCGATTACGAGCGCCAAACATTTCAGCCATGGTGATATTTTCTAGTGCAAATAATCCTAATACTGCAACATTGTGAATAACAATTAAACATAACATTATGGTACTGACCGAATAATTTTTATCAACAATAATAGATAACATTGGATAAGCAAGAATAATTGCAGATACTGTCAAAAAAATATAAGGAATTCGTCGGCCAATTTTGTCAGATAACCATCCTAAAAAAGGAATAGAAGCAAATCCCACAATAGAACTAATCATTAATGCATCTGTCGGTATACTTTTTTCAAATAATAAAGCCTGCACTAAATAACCAGCTAAAAAAGTTTGAATTAGCCCCGAATTTCCCGCCTGTCCAAAACGTAACCCTGTTGCAAGCCAAAATGATCTACTTTTTATCATTTCAACTAATGAAATAGGTTTAATTAGTTGTTTATCATTAACTGAGTGAGTATTTGCATCATTAACATTATCAAATACAGGGCTTTCTTTTAAATTCATTCGAAGCCATATAGCAAAGATCATAACAAGTGCACTAGCAAGAAAAGGAACTCGCCATCCCCATAAAATTAATTGTTCTTTATCTAAAAAGAAAAACATAATAGCCCAAATCGCAGTAGCGCTGAGTGTTCCGCAGTTTGTGCCCATTGCCACTAAAGAAGAAATGATTCCTCTTTTTCCCTTAGGAGCATATTCTGCAAGCATAGTGCCTGCACCAGAGATTTCAGCACCTGCACCCAAACCTTGAACAATACGCAAAATCACCAACATTAAAGGAGCCAAAATACCGACTTGAGTATAAGTCGGTAATACGCCAATTAATGTTGTGCAAATTCCCATCATAGTGATGGTTATAAATAAAACTTTTTTTCTCCCAATGGTATCTCCCAATCGCCCAAAAATAAAGGCACCAACGATACGGGCAATATATCCTGCACCATAGGTTCCCATTGCTAAGATTAGAGCCATAATTGCCGATTGCTCGGGAAAAAATATTTCATGAAATACGAGTGCAGCACCTAAAGAATACAATTGAAAATCCATAAATTCTAATGCTGTTCCAAGCCATCCTGAAACAGCTGCTTTAACTAAATCCGAAGCATTTCTTTCACATTTATTATTTCCTATATTACCCATATTTTACTCGCTTTATAATTTTGTATATAAAAAGGTCATTTATAAAACCGTTTTAAAAATCACTAACTAAAGGTTAGTAATACCTTGCAACACTGTTTTTGATCTTTTTCAAAAGTCTCAATAGCCTGAATAACTTTTATATAATCAAATCTGTGAGTAATTAATTTTTGCGGATCAATTAATTTTTCTTTTAGCCAATCAATTACAACTGGAAATTTTTTAGCATTTAATCGAGAAGAAAAAATAGATAACTCTTTACTTGTAATACTTTGCTGAGTTATCGGGCAGGCTTCACTTGAAAATCCCATAATCAAGATTCTTGCTGCTGGTGATGCAATAGTAATTGCTTCTTGTAAAATAGATGGATGACAGGCAGCATCAATAATAACTGTTGGTTTAATACTAAGCCTATCAAGTTCGTCTTTTAAAGATAAAGAGGTGTTGTTTATTACTCTATCAGCACCACTAATTTTTGCCATATTTAAACGCTCGTCAATCCGATCTACAACAATGACTTCTTTAACGTTATACACCCCTTTAAGGGCTTGAACTGATGTTAACCCCATCGGCCCTGCACCATAAATTAAAGCCACGTCATTTTCTGTTGGTTTTAAATGAGCGGTTACATTTGCTGCAATAGTAAATGGCTCAATCATCACAGCTGATTCATCACTGATTTCATCAGGTATAGTGTAAGCATTTTGACTTGGCACAACAGCATATTGGCTAAAGCCTCCATCACGATGCACACCCAATACAGTTAAAGATTCACACACATTAGGGCGACCTACTGAGCATGGATAACAATGCCCACAGCTAATAACGGGATCAACAGAGACCCTCTCCCCAATCCTTGCAATATCGACATTTTCACCGACATCATCAATAATTCCAAAAAATTCATGTCCTATGACTCTTGGGTATTTAGCAAACGGGTTATGTCCCCTATATATGTGGCTATCAGAACCACAAATTCCTGCCAATTTTACTTTTACTCTAACTTCACCTTTTGCTGGTTGAGGAACTTCTCGTTCCTCTATTATCAAGTCATTAGGTTGTTTGACTACAATGCTTTTCATATAAACTCCTATTAATTTACCAATTCCACAAAGTACCATCTTCTAAGCGTGCAATTGGTAAATAAGCTGGGTTGTAAGGGTATTTTTCGGCAAGTTTTTCATCAAAATCAATGCCCAATCCTGGTTTGTCACTTGGGTGCATATAGCCATCATTAAAGGTCCAATTTGGTGAAAATACCTCTAACATTTGCTCTGAATAGCCCATAAATTCTTGTACTCCAAAGTTAGGTACCCACAGATCAAAATGTAGTGCTGCCGCATGACAAATTGGTGATAAATCAGACGGTCCGTGAGATCCTGTTCTTACTTGATAAAGCGCGGCAAAATCAGCAATACGGCGCATATGAGTAATACCGCCTGCATGAGTAATTGTGGTTCGAATGTAATCAATTAATTGTTCTTGTATAAGTTGCTTACAATCCCATATGCTGTTAAATACTTCACCGACCGCAATGGGGGTGACAGTATGTTGACGAATTAAACGGAAGCATTCTTGGTTTTCGGCAGGGGTTGGATCTTCCATCCAAAATAGGCGGTAATCTTCTATACTTTTTCCAAAACGAGCTGCTTCAATAGGAGTTAGGCGATGATGCATGTCATGTAGTAAATGCTCATTAAAACCAAATTTACTCCGTACGGCTTCAAACAGTTTAGGCATAAAATCAAGATATTTTTCTGTTGCCCAGCACTGTTCTTCTGGGTAGTTTCCACGTGTTGCGGGTTCGTAAGCTAGGTTTTTTCCTTTACTTTGACCATAAGTCGTTTTCATACCCGGTATACCACATTGAACACGAATCGCTTTGAAACCCATTTCTTGATGCTTAGCATAATCATCTAATGCTTCATCAATACTTGCGCCTGTAGTATGGCAATAAACCATTACACCAGTACGAGATGCGCCACCTAATAATTGGTAAAGTGGCATATTGGCTAATTTACCTTTAATATCCCAAAGCGCCATATCTATTGCCGAAATAGCGGACATCGTTACTGGCCCACGGCGCCAATAAGCACCTTTATAAAAATATTGAAAGATATCTTCGATTTGATGTGGATCTCGCCCAATAAGTTGTGGGCAAAGGTGATCTTTAAGATAAGATGCTACGGCTAATTCACGTCCATTAAGTGTGGCATCACCAACACCATAAACGCCTTCATCGGTTGTTATTTTTAATGTAACAAAATTTCTTCCTGGGCTGCATACAAAAACTTCTGCTTTAACAATTTTCATTTAAGACCTCGTTTATAATTCTATGACATAAAAATATCACCATAAATACTACCATACAAGTAGATTTGTACATTTTTTGTGAAATTTATCACAAAAAAATGGCTTTTTGTTAAAACATTTCAGGAAATATTATGTTTATGTATAAAACACCGAAAGATAAAGGTGGTAAAATTAGTAATCGTCTCTTCTTTTAAGTACGTTAGCGATATAATAGGATCTTTTATGACTGGATTTTAACGGCTACCCGTTCCAGTTTTTAAACCAATATGCTTTATAATTAGTGGGTTATATTTTGATATTATTAATAGATAATTATGATTCTTTTACATTTAATATTCACAATTATCTGTGCCAAGTTGGCGCAAAAGTTAAAGTCATTAAAAATGATGAAATGACAATTGAACAAGTAAAAGCGCTTACCATTTCTAAAATTATTATTTCCCCGGGTCCTGGCGCACCAATTAATGCAGGAATATCACTTGCAGTTATTGCTGAGTTTTCTCATATTTGCCCGATACTGGGAATTTGTTTAGGACATCAAGCGATAGCTCAATATTATGGTCACCACATTATTAAAGCGCCAATACCTATGCATGGTAAAATTGATGAAATAACTCATGATGGCCTAGGGATATTCAAAGGAATTCAATCCCCGCTTTCGGTTGTTCGCTATCATTCATTGATTGTTTGTGATAGTTTTTTACCAGAAGATCCGCAGTTAGTTGTAACGGCGAGAAATCATGATGGGTTGATTATGGGATTGCGCCACAAAACATTACCCATTGAATCCGTCCAATTTCATCCTGAAGCCATTAAAACCGAATCCGGTTTACAAATGATTAATAATTTTGTCCATAAGTAATATTTAAAATGAAAATTTATATCGATTTTGAAGGTGAGCGTAAATATTTTTGTAATCCTATCAAAGTGTTAGTATCACATGATTGTTCTTCAATTAAGCAACAACTTGATGAGGTTGAAAAGTTTACTCAACAAGGTTATTTTGCTGTTGGTTACCTTGCCTATGAAAGTGCAATGGGATTAAATAGTGCAAACCAAACCAAAAATAGTCATGATTTTAATCAAGATTTACCCCTTCTTTTATTTGGAATTTTTGATGATGTTACTGTCCTTAAGCAACCAGAAATCAGTGATTATACGCCCCCAAATTTTGATTTAATCAGTGACACCGCATTTGATGAATATCAGCAAAAAATAGCTTATATTAAATCACAAATTGAATTAGGCAATACTTACCAGACTAATTACACTATTCAATTTACTGCACCCTTTAATGAAAGCGCTATTGATTATTACCACTTTCTACAAAAAAATAATCAGGCAGATTATTGTGCTTATCTTGAGTTTGACGATTATTATATTTTATCAATTTCGCCAGAATTATTTTTCAAGTTAGACAATAAAGTTATTACCACTAAACCAATGAAAGGAACAACAGGGCGTGGCTTAAATAACCAGCAAGATAAACAGCAATTAGATTTATTATTTTCAGAAAAAAATCAAGCCGAAAATATGATGATTGTCGATTTATTGCGTAATGATTTAAGTAAAATTGCAAAGCCTGGCTCTGTCACAGTGCCTCAATTGTTTGAGGCTGAAAAATATCCCACTGTTTGGCAGTTGACGTCAACAATTCAAGGTGAATTGAAAGACGATGCCAATTTATATCAAATTTTTCAGGCGCTATTTCCTTGTGGTTCAATTACTGGCGCACCAAAAACCAGTACTATGCAAATTATTGCAGACAGTGAAAACACACCTCGTGGCATTTACTGCGGAACAATTGGTTATATTGAGCCGTATATGAATAAAGCCATATTTAATATTCCAATTCGTACCTTAACTGTGCATAATCAACAGATGTGCTATGGCGTTGGTGGGGGTATCACGTGGGATTCAACATCACAAGACGAATATAACGAGATCTTAGCGAAAACAGCCATTTTAAATCGTACTACTGCTATCCCAAAATATATTATTGAATCGTTGTTGCTTGAAAAAGGACAATTGTTATTATTAGATGAACATTTAAGCAGGCTTGCTCAATCAGCTGATTATTTTGATTTTAACTGTGATATTCATGCAATTAAGTTGCAACTGATTAAGTTAGCAAACTCATCACCAAAAGCATGTTATAAAGTGAGAATCTTACAGCAAAAAGATGGGCATTACACGATTAGTAAAGATATCATTAACACGCCGATGAGCATTAATGAAATCCGATTAGCGCCACAGTGTGTTCATACGCAAAATGTGTATTTGTATCATAAGACATCAAATCGTGAGCACTTTCCAGATTTAGCAGTTGGGAAAGAGTGTATTAATTTTAATCAACACAATGAAGTAACTGAATTTGTCAATGGAAATTTGGCATTGCGACTTAATGGTCAATGGTTTACGCCTAAAAAAGAATCGGGGTTACTTGCTGGTACCATGCGGCAATTTTACTTAAATCACAATCGGTTGTTAGAAAAAACAATTGTAAAAGCTGATCTATTAAATGCTGATAAAATTGCTTTTATCAATAGTGTTCGTAAATGGGTAGAAATTGATGATGTTGTGTTTAGCCAGTTTAAGTTGCGATTAAGAAAAAATCATATTTAAGTGTAGAGATTCCGCCAGCTTACTGACGGAATTTGAATAAACACTATTGTTTTATTGAGTTTGCAAAGTCTAGCTCTTCATCATGCCATCCTTTTGATAGTGCTTTAACTAAAGCGTCATACCCATTGGTTGCTAAAGGGACATGGCGCTCAAATGGTTTAGTTTCAATATTATTTTTACTGTCAGTAACAACCCATCGCCCTTTTATTACCGCATCGCCCGTATAGCTACCATGGAAGCCATCAATAAATAATTTTATCGTTAATATTGGCGTTGTAATTGATCGGCTGGATACAACATAATTAGGCAACAAAGCGGTTAAATCTTGCGTTAATCGCTCTTCAAGTTGTTGAGATAAAGTTGATGCCCATAGATGATTCGCTGCCGTTTCATATTTGATATCGTCTGTTTGCAATACAATGCCTGGGTTATTTAAAAAGCTTGCCACATCAACCGATTCAATCCAAATAAAATGATTAGTGATTTTCATATTTTTTGACACTGGGCTGAGTGGATTACTTGTTAGCTGAAAATAACTTTTACTTGGGCTACCAGCCGAGCAACCCACTAATATAGCAAACAATGGCATAAATATGACTATAAGTAACTTTTTATCTATTTTGTTCATTATTTTTTACCTTTTGCTTTAGGTTCTTGATCCTTTTTCGTCGGAGCAGAAAAAATCAGTGCATTACTTTTATTATTGAGCGTATTAAGTAACGGGGTAAGTTCATCCATCATGTGTTGAACTTTTTGTAAGCTTTCTTTCATTTGATTATTTAGTTCAGATCCTGGTTGTAGCCCTTTCATTGTTTCATTTAGTGAACGTAATGTTTTTTGCAGATCTTTTGGCATATTCTGCATTTCTTTACTCGCCATAATTCGATTTAATGAATTCATTAGTTTTTCACTGGTAGCCAATGATTTATTAAACTGTGATACGGTGTTGTTCAGTGGTAAGTTATTAAAATTATCTAATAGCTGAATAATTTTTGCTTGAATTTGTGCAATTCCTGTCGACGTTGTTTCAATGGTATCGTAACCAAACTGTTGCGCTAATTTTGGATCATATTTATTTTTTAAGTCAGGGTAAAAATCAAGATCTATATATAATGCGCCTGTGAACATGTTGGAAGTTTTTAATGAAGCTCTTAAGCCATTTTGTTGTTCTCTGATGATCAATGCCGCAATGTCAATTTTTTCATCAACAAGTTCTGATAAACGATCGGGTTCAATTCTAATTAATATTGGAACTCTTTTATTTAAAATCGATGATTGTTTTAACATTTCAGCGGTATAAAATGGCACTTTCGAAACTGTTCCTAGCCTAATTCCGTGATATTCAACGGGTACCCCTTCTGATAAGCCTGAAATGGAATCGGAAAGCATAATAAGAAATTCTTTGTATTCAGTATATTGTGAATCTTGGATAGATTTTTTGTCTTCGTATAATGTATAAACTGAATTTTGTTCAGCTGGCGCACCTAATTTTGAACCTTCAGGCAAATCAAAACTGATTCCACCAGACATTAAGACATCTAAAGAAGGGACATCTAAGCTGGCGCCTCGAGATGAGAGAGTTAAGTTAATTCCGCCTTCTTTCCAGAACCGCACATTTTGTGTTACTAATACATCGTAAGGTTTGGTAATAAAAATTTGGTACTTCATTTTACGTGATTCAACATCAAATTCTGACGTTTCAACATTACCTACACGATAACCATGAAACATGACAGATGCGCCTCTAGGAATTACCCCATTTTGATCGCTTTCTAAATTTAGACGAATTCCTTTAATGCTTGGATCGGACAACGGAGGGGCATCAGACAGGACAAAAGGTTTATGTTGAAAACTGTGGGTATCATTTCCAGCAACGAGTTCTATATAAACACCCGATAAAATCGTGCCAAGTCCAGTTACGCCATCTCGACCAATTTCTGGCTTCACAACCCAAAAAATAGAGTCATTTTTTAGTAGCGGATCCATATCATTATAAATACGCCCTTTTATTACTACTTGCGTGTAGTCGTCAGATAGAGTTACTTCATCGACGATACCGACATCAACGCTACGGTTTTTAATAACCGTTTTCCCAGCAACAATGCCATTGGCGTCTTTTGCAAGCAATGTAAACGATGTTCCTCTATCGGCAAAATGCGCATAGATTATCCAAAGACCAACAATTGCAGTAACAATGGGAATGATCCATATTGCTGAAATAGCTCTAATTTTAATTATTTTTGCTAATTTACTTGATGTTGTCATATTGTTCCTATTAATCTATTTTTTTATTTTGCGGTAGATCCCAAATTAAACGAGGATCAAATTTTTGTGATGCAATCATTGTAATAATCACAACAGTTGCAAAAAATGTAACGCCAATATCAGGATAAACACCCATCATTTGTTGATTTCTAACTAAAGAACAAATAACAGAAACCACAAATATATCTATCATTGACCATTTACCAATAAATTCAACTGCTGTATATAATTTTTTCATTTTCAAGCAATTATGATTATTTTTTCGTTTTACAGCCAGTGCAAAATAACAAAGCCAGCTTAGTGAAATAATTTTTAAGATGGGAATAGCGACACTGGCAATAAAAATAACAAGTGCAACAGGCACATCGCCTGCTTGCCACATATAAATGACACCATCCATAATGGTTGAACTTGATGGCGAACCAAATACAACAGTTATCATTATGCCGAATAAATTAGCGGGAATGTAAAGAATCAATGAAGTAACCAATAAAGCAATAGTCCATTGTATCTTATCGCGTTCTCTGATTTTGCTTTTTTGTTTGCATCGAGGACATTTTATATAATGCTTAGGTAATATCGCCTCACAGCAACTGCATAATTTCAAATTTTGACAAATTCCCGTTTTACCAGCTTGTAATATACCTTGAGCAAAATTATTACGGTGAATTTCATTCCAAATAGTTTCCGGAGAAAAAATTACTAAAGACTTTATATAAAAAAAGACAAACAGGCAAAATGCCCAAAATGTACTTGTGACGCCAATACTGCCATAACTCATGAGTTTAACAAAACTCACTAAAATTCCAGTAAGAAATATTTCAGGCATACACCAGTGTTGAAACTTTTCATAAACAATAAGTAGATCGCGTTTACGATATTTTGTTAAGGGTAATTTTGAACAAAGCAAAATAATAATTAATAAATTTAATATAGGAAAGAGTAAAACAAATAAGATAAAAAGTGCTGAAATATAACGATATTTATCAAAAAAAAGGGTTTTAGGAATATCTAATAGGCTAATACCAATAAAATTACCCACAATACGAATATCAATAAAAAGAAAGCCACATCCTACAATAATCATAATTAATGAACAGGCTGCATACATAGCTGCATTAAATTTCATATTGCTATTATTTTTAGCTAACGTGGTATTACAACGAGGGCAAACAGCTTTATGCCCTACCGCTATATTAGATAATTCTATGACCAAATCACAGTGTGAGCATAAAACATAATGTTGTTTATCAATGGTCATTATTTCCCTTTATTCGATATTTATTTTTTAACCTGTAAAATATGTTAAATCGATATAACCTTTAAGTATAAAAGCCAATGAATTATTTTAAATTATTGGCGGTGGAATAATTACTTTCGTAAATAAAGAGGATTAAACCCTCTGCTCCGCTAATGATATCAAATGGTGTTTTGTTATGAAAGCATTAGCAAATTAAATTAATCAAATTCAATGATGAAATAATTTACGCCTTTTATGTGCATTTAAGCAACCACTATGCGTTTAAAATTGTTCAAATAGTATATATCGTAAAATTAACCGCCTAATTCAATAAATTTAATCTTGAATCTCAATATTTCATCACCATTTGTTAGTTTCAATTATGACATCAAATGAATTATTTATAAAAAAATTGTGAAGCAGTTCTCATGATTAACTAAA
>NZ_LZGX01000113.1:0-33785 GCF_001690825.1 Gilliamella sp. Fer1-1 | reverse complement strand
CTGTCTCCACCCGAGACTCAGTGAAATTGAAATTGCCGTGAAGATGCGGTGTACCCGTGGCAAGACGGAAAGACCCCGTGAACCTTTACTATAGCTTGACAGTGAACATTGAGCCTTAATGTGTAGGATAGGTGGGAGACAAAGAAGTGTGTACGCCAGTATGCATGGAGTCGACCTTGAAATACCACCCTTTAATGTTTGATGTTCTAACCTATACTTCTGAATCGAGGTAAGGGACACTGTCTGGTGGGTAGTTTGACTGGGGCGGTCTCCTCCCAAAGAGTAACGGAGGAGCACGAAGGTTAGCTAATCCTGGTCGGACATCAGGAGGTTAGTGCAATGGCAAAAGCTAGCTTGACTGCGAGAGTGACGGCTCGAGCAGGTACGAAAGTAGGTCATAGTGATCCGGTGGTTCTGAATGGAAGGGCCATCGCTCAACGGATAAAAGGTACTCCGGGGATAACAGGCTGATACCGCCCAAGAGTTCATATCGACGGCGGTGTTTGGCACCTCGATGTCGGCTCATCACATCCTGGGGCTGAAGTAGGTCCCAAGGGTACGGCTGTTCGCCGTTTAAAGTGGTACGCGAGCTGGGTTTAGAACGTCGTGAGACAGTTCGGTCCCTATCTGCCATGGGCGTAGGAAAATTGAGAGGGTTTGCTTCTAGTACGAGAGGACCGAAGTGAACGCACCGCTGGTGTTCGGGTTGTGATGCCAATTGCATTGCCCGGTAGCTACGTGCGGAATAGATAAGTGCTGAAAGCATCTAAGTACGAAACTAGCCTTGAGATGAGTTTTCCCTGAAGAGATTCAGTAAGGTCCGTTTGAGACTAAGACGTAGATAGGTCAGGTGTGTAAGTGTAGTGATACATTGAGCTAACTGATACTAATGAACCGAGAGTCTTAACCTTACAACTCGGAGTTGTTTTGGAGTTACGCGATAGGATGATTGAAGTTGATGATTGTATAGAGATTGACTTTAAATTGTTTAATAAATGAGAGAGCAGTTTGTTCCGGATTGAGTAATTGCAGTGGATATGAGATAATACACAGTAATTGAGAGAAGAGAAGACAGGATATGTCTGGCGGTAATAGCGCGGTGGTCCCACCTGACCCCATGCCGAACTCAGAAGTGAAACGCCGTAGTGCCGATGGTAGTGTGGGTATTACCCATGTGAGAGTAGGGTGCCGCCAGACTTTTAAATTTAGTGAAGCCCAGCAGTGATGCTGGGCTTTTTTACGTTTGGTATTTTATTTAATGGAGCTCTGATTTGTATAATAATATCTAGAGCGGATAGTCCGAAGAATAACGTATTGAAGATGATAAAATGAGTTCACTAATTGCCTTTAATAAACCGTTTAATGTTGTGACACAATTTTCGGTGCATGAAAAATATCAAATATTAAAAGACAGTTATTATACTAATAGCTCTTTACTTAGAGTACGTTTATTGTTAGTTCATCAACTGGTTATAAAAGGTTTTTCCCTAATTGAGATGAAAAAATTTTAATGATGGCAGTGGTTACTAAGTTTGGCTTAATGTCGGTCAGCATAAAACTGTAGTTTTATGCTGACCGACATCCTAGCTAGTAGTTTGCGGGTTGGTAAATTAGGTAACTTTGTTGAGCAAACTTTTTATGAACTATTATATAGTTTATATAAAGATATATTTACATGATTAATTCATTTTTTTATTTATTTATTGCCACATGTATGAAACAATTTAGGTATTAAAAATAATTTTTTTGAGGTAGTCAGTGATCGATAATGATGGCTACCGTCCAAATGTAGGAATAGTTATTTGCAACAGGTATGGTCAAGTACTTTGGGCTCGTCGATATGGGCAAAATTCTTGGCAGTTTCCTCAGGGCGGAATAAAAATAAACGAAACGCCTGAACAGGCAATGTTTCGTGAATTAAATGAAGAAGTTGGTTTATCGTCAAAAGATGTGAAGATTTTATCTGTTACTAATGGTTGGTTGCGATACAAACTACCCAAAAGGATGATCCGTTGGGAAAATCAGCCAGTTTGTATTGGTCAGAAGCAGAAGTGGTTCTTATTAGAATTGATATCTGATGTGTCAGCAATTAATCTCAATATGTCTTCAACACCTGAATTTGATGATTGGAGATGGGTAAGTTATTGGTACCCTATTCGTCAGGTTATTGCTTTTAAAAGAGATGTTTATAGAAAGGCAATGAAGGAATTTTCTTTACCTGTGTTTACTATACAATCTGAAATTGCACCCCCGATGACTAATGTTTCAAAAAAGAAACGTTTTAACTTCTTTGCTCATAAACGAAAAAACAAAAAGCGTATTAAAAAATGAATCAATATTTACAATTTCCTAATTTTGATCCGATAGCTTTTTCTATTGGACCTATATCACTTCATTGGTATGGTGCTATGTATTTATTTGGGGTACTCGGTGCTCTTTACTTGGCTAAACGCAGAGCAAATAAACCGAATAGCCAATGGACATCACAGCAAGTTGAAAATTTATTATTTTGGGGATTTTTAGGCCTTTTTATTGGTGGGCGGTTAGGTTATGTGTTCTTCTATAACCTTGATGCTTTTATTAAAGATCCTGTGATTTTATTTAAAGTCTGGGAAGGAGGTATGTCTTTTCATGGTGGCTTAATTGGCGCTGTTTGTGTTATTGCTATTTTTGCTAAAAAGACAAATAAAAGTTTTATGCAAGTAGGCGATTTTGTTGCTCCTCTAGTTCCTATTGGTCTGATGTTTGGGCGGTTTGGTAATTTTATTAATGGGGAGCTTTGGGGACGAGTAACTGATTCGCCTATAGGTATGCTATTTCCAGCTTCCTCGCATGCTGATTTTATGTATGTTCAGACTCATCCAGAATGGTTTTCTCTATATTCTCAGTTAGATGGTATTTTACCAAGACATCCATCGCAGCTTTACGAAATGCTATTTGAAGGTGTTGTGCTGTTTATTATCTTAAATATTTTTATTCGAAAACCAAGACCAACGGGGGCTGTATCTGGGTTGTTTTTGCTTTGCTATGGTTTATTTAGATTTGTTATAGAATTTTTTAGACAGCCAGATGAGCAATTAGGTTTATTTTTAAATATTTTTAGTATGGGGCAAATTCTATGTTTACCAATGATTATTGGTGGCATTTTAATGATCTTACTTGCGTATAGATTTAACAAGAAGGCAAAAATACGATGAAACAATATTTAGCGTTAATGCAAAAAATTTTAGATGAGGGTACCTCTAAGTCAGATCGAACAGGTACAGGAACGCTATCTATTTTTGGTCATCAAATGCGATTTAATTTACAAGAAGGCTTTCCCCTTGTGACAACTAAAAAATGCCATTTACGTTCAATTATTCATGAATTACTTTGGTTTTTGAAGGGTGACACAAATATTAATTATTTAAAAGACAATAAAGTAACTATTTGGGATGAATGGGCTGATCAAAATGGTGATTTAGGTCCTGTATATGGTAAACAGTGGCGAGCATGGGGTGCTGATGATGGTCGTCAAATAGATCAAATTTCGCAGTTAATTGAGCAAATTAAAAATGATCCTGACTCTAGACGTATGATTGTTTCTGCTTGGAATGTCGGTGAATTAGACAAAATGGCATTAGCACCGTGCCATGCTTTTTTCCAATTTTATGTTGCAAATGGTAAGCTTTCTTGTCAGCTGTACCAGCGTTCTTGTGACGTATTTTTAGGGTTGCCGTTTAATATTGCAAGCTATTCTTTGTTAGTTCACATGATCGCACAGCAATGTGACTTACAAGTGGGGGACTTTGTGTGGACCGGTGGTGATACACATCTTTATTCAAATCATATGGAACAAGCCTATTTACAATTAAGTCGTGAGCCAAAAGTATTACCAAAATTAATAATTAAACGTAAACCTCCAACAATTTTTGATTATAATTTTGAGGACTTTGAAATTATGGATTATGATCCTTACCCAGCGATTAAAGCCCCTGTTGCAGTTTAAAGCTTGGTAAAGAATTTTTAGGAAATAGATACATTTTGTGTATGTTTTATTGCTAAATAAAAATGAGAAAATAAATATTAGGGATTAATCAAATTATTTCCTAATGTTTATTTTAAATTATCATTTTTACTCAAAACAAAAATTAAAGGAAATATTTATTTAAATGTAAGTATTTTATTTTCTGCTTCGCAATTCAAGATATGGTATATAATAATCTACTACTGTTTAAATAGCTATTTGATCTTACTATGAGCCCAAATCAGGAAATTCGCCCTATTTTTACTAAACGGTTACTGCACCCTCGTTATTGGTTAACGTGGTTTGGTATCGGCGTTTTATATGTAACTGTTTTATTACCTTACCCAGTTATTTACCAAATTGGTAAAGGACTAGGTTTACTTTCAATGCGGCTGATCGGAAAACGTAAAGAAACAGCAAGGCAAAATCTTAAGCTCTGTTTTCCAAAAAAATCGCAACAAGAACGAGAGCAGATGTTGCGTGAAAATTTTATTTCGACTGGCTTGGCTATTTTTGAGACAGGTATGGCTTGGTTTTGGTCAGATAAACGGCTTGCGAAATATGTTTCTATTGTTGGCGATTTTAACATTACAAAAGTGCAACAATCAGGCCAAGGTGTTTTGCTTATTGGCATTCATTTTTTAACTTTGGAATTAGGTGCTCGTATTTTAGGAATGAGCCATCCTGGTGTAGGTGTTTATCGACCCAATGATAATCCAGTCATGGATTATGTTCAACTTAAAGGTCGGCTCAAGTCAAATAAATATATGCTAGACCGTCATAACACAAAAGGGATGATTCGTGCACTAAAAAATGGCGAGCTGTTGTGGTATGCGCCTGACCACGATTATGGTCCTAAAAATAGCGTATTTGCACCACTATTTTCAGTTGAAAAAGTGGCAACAACGGTGGGAACTCGCATATTAGTTAAATTAGGCCAGCCTGCAATTATTCCCTTTACGCCAAAACGTGAAAAAGATGGTCACTACACAGTTTACGTTACCTCAGAACTGGAAGGTTATCCAATAGATGATGATGTACGTGCTGCTACTTTTATGAATAAAGTCATTGAGCAAGAAATTTTAAAAGCACCAGAACAATATATGTGGTTACATCGGCGATTTAAAACTCGCCCAAAAGGAGATGCTCCTTTATATACCGATAATGTTCAATCCGATTAAAATTGCTGTTATTTATAGCTTTTGTTGAAAGAGTAAAAATTACAATATGCAAAAACTAAATAAAATTATTTTATATTGTCGCTGTGGATTTGAAAAAGAGTGTGCAGCAGAAATTACCGATAGAGCAGCAAAAAAAGAAATATACGGCTATGCAAAAGTGAGAGAAAGCAGTGGCTATGTTGTCTTTGAATGTTATCAAGATGGTGATGCACAATTGATAATAAAAGATTTAGCTTTTCGAACATTAATTTTTGCAAGACAAATGTTTGTATCGGGCGATTTATTAACAGATTTGCCGACAAATGACCGAATTTCTCCTATTATTGATGCATTAGCTGGTCTTATCGATAAAGCTGGCGATTTGCGTGTTGAAGTTGCCGATTCAAATGAAGGCAAAGTGCTTTCTGGATTTTGCCGAAAATTTACTGTTCCCCTTCGCCAAGCATTGCGCAGAAAACGTATTTTATTAAAAGTCCAAAATCCATTAAGACCTGTAATTCACTTATTTTTTATCAATAATAATAGCTGTTATGTTGGTTATTCGCTAAGCCAAAATAATTCACCTTTTTATATGGGCATTCCTAGACTAAAATTTCCAACTGATGCGCCAAGCCGTTCTACACTAAAATTAGAAGAAGCTTTTCATATTTTTATTCCTTATGAAGAATGGGATGAGCGTTTAAAGGGGGGGATGAATGCGGTTGACTTAGGTGCTTGTCCTGGCGGTTGGACTTATCAGTTGGTTAAAAGATGTATGATGGTTTATGCCATTGATAATGGGGCTATGAATGAAAAACTAATGGAAACAGGGCAAGTTAAACATTATCGTGAAGATGGCTTCAAATTTGTGCCTAAAAAGCATAATATTTACTGGTTGGTTTGTGATATGGTTGAAAAACCAGCCAAGGTAACTGAATTAATAGCCAAATGGCTGATTAATGGCTGGTGCAGAGAGGCTATTTTTAACCTCAAACTACCAATGAAAAAGCGTTATGAAGAAGTAAAACAAAGTTTACAATTGTTAAACGATGAATTAAATAATAAAAAAATCAATGTACAAATTCAGGCTAAGCAGCTTTATCATGATCGAGAAGAAGTGACCGTTCATGTACAACGAATTTGGGGATAACAACTTACAAGAGAATGGGTATGAATTTAAAACGCTCCTTTTATATTATGTTAATTATGTCACTATTTGCATTTTTGGCAGGATGTACTTTTGAAACATCAAAGCAATCACTTAGCTTTGATAATAACAAAAATTCTAGTTATTATTTATCACAAGCAGATAATAGTTCTGGCTCTGTGAAAGTTAATTGGCAATTATTAGCTATTCGAGCCCTAATAAAAGAAAATAAATTGACACAAGCAAACACATTATTATCAAATTTACCTTCCGATCTTAATGCTGAACAGAAAGAAGAAAAATTATTATCACAAGGTGAAATTGCTGTAAAAAAAAGGCGTCCATTTGACCTTAATCAATTAACGATTGTTGATTTGAATAACTCACAGCTATATCGTTATTATATGATAAAATTAGGCTTAGATATAAATAGTAAAGATCTTAATGCCCAAGCTCATGATTATCTTCAATTAGAAAAATATGTATCTGAAACTGAAAAAAGGCAACTATTAAACAGTACATGGAATTTTTTTAGTAAGTTAAAGGCTGATAAAATCGGTAAAGTTTTAGTGGGTGAAGATGACATTACATTACAAGGTTGGATTGATTTGGCATATGCTTATCAACAAAATAATGATGTACCTGCTCCACAAGATGATGATACGCCAGACACAATTGCTACAAAATCTCAAAATCAAAAGCAATTATTAAAACAAGCCATTAATAATTGGGCTATACAATACCCTGATCATCCAGCTAAAGAAATTATATCAATATTGACTGGTGAACAAACGCTTGCAGTTGATGCTAATGGAAAAAAGGTTGCTTTATTGTTACCATTAAGTGGTTCTTCTCGTATATTTGGTGAAACTATTCGTCAAGGTTACATTGATGCTATAAAGTTTTTTCCACAAGAACCGCAACAAAATGTAATTGTAGTCGATACAACTAGTGCTCCTATGGATGCTTTAATCCAGCAAGCACAGGAACAACATGTTGAATTAATTGTCGGTCCTTTATTAAAAAATGAAGTAACTAAAATAAAAGAGCTAGCGCCTGCTATCCCTGTTTTAGCCTTGAACAAAGTTGATAAAACAACTACTTCTGCTAATAAAATGTGTTTTTTTGCTTTATCTCCAGAAGATGAAGCAAAAGATGCAGCTGACCATATTTATTCCCAAAATAAAATAAAACCACTGGTATTAGTGCCTCAAAATGATTTGGGAAGGCGTGTTGCGCAAAGCTTTGCAGCACAATGGGCACAACTGTCGGCAAATAGTTCACAAGCTTACGTACAATATTTTGGTAACGCTAAAACACTAAGTGCTAATATGAATCACAATGTCGGTATTAGCCTTGCGGGAAGCCCTATTTCGAATGATGAAGTATCATCAGGTGAAATGATATCGGCTGGGTTTGATGCTATTTACATTTACGCATCATATGATGAATTGACGTTGATAAAACCAATGCTTGATATGGGCGCTAATAAGAATATTGGTAACTCATCTGCTGTCATGCTTTATTCAAGCTCAAAAAGCCATGTTGCTAATGCTTCTGATGATTTTTATTATGATATGAATAAAACTGAATATGCTGAAATTCCTATGATTCAAAAGGATAATGTGAATACAAAGATACCTAGCAATGTTCAGAAAGATTATTCGTTAATGCGTTTATATGCCATGGGGATTGATGCGTGGAGGCTTACCAATCGATTTAATCAACTCAATTCATATCAACTTAATTTTCTAGATGGTATGACTGGTAAATTATCAACAAGTGATCAATGTGAAGTGACTCGCTCACTCTCTTGGCAGCAATACATTTATAGCGGAACTAACTCTGATTCGAAAAGCGAATAAAAAACAAATTGGTGAGTATTATGAAAATATTGCTTGCCAATACCTACTTAAGCAAGGGCTTAAACTTCTGGCCTATAATGCCCAATTTCGCTTTGGTGAACTTGATTTAATTATGCTAGATGGTAAATGCCTTGTTTTTATTGAAGTACGTTATAGAAAAAATGCCAATTTTGGTCATGCTGAAACGACTGTGACGTTAAATAAGCAAAATAAAATAAAGCAAGCTGCTCAGCAATGGATGATAACGCAAAATTTAAATATTGAAGATACAGAGTTTAGGTTTGATGTTTTTGCTATTACAGGTAAAAGTCAAAAATGGATTATTAACGCATTTTAATTTTTGGGTGAAAGCGTGCAAGATTTAATTAAAAATTATTTTACTGAAAGTATTCAAACTCAAATTGTGATGGCAGAATCACTTGGTTATTCTATTGAAAAAGCAGCAAATATTATTGTTGAGAGTTTACTTAATGGCAATAAAATAATGAGCTGTGGTAATGGCCCATCTGCTGCTAATGTACAAAGCTTTACTTCGCGTTTGATCACCAGTATTAATATCGAAAGGCCAAGTATTCCAGCAATAGCTCTTGTATCGGACAATGTTTTATTAAGTGCAATTGCCAACCATGAAGAAATTTATGCCCGCCAAATTCAAGCATTAGGGCAGCAAAGTGATGTTTTAATTATAGCAACGTGCCAAGGAAATAGCAGAGCCATTATTCGAGCCGTTCAAGAGGCAGTAATTAAAGACATGAAAATTGTCGCTTTAACTGCTTTTGATGGAGGCGAAGTTATTGGTTTGCTTGGGCAAAATGATATTGAAATAAGAGTCCCATCTTACAACAAAGTGATGGCATATGAAATGCACGCAATGATTTTAAATTGCTTATGCCAATTAATTGAAAATACATTGTTTATTCATAGCCAATAAGTTGAAATAAAAACAGTTTAGTTCTGCATTAATAGCGTTTTTATGCTATATTATAGCCTGTTATGATGACTTAAATTAATAAGAGAACATGGTGTTATGACCGAATTAGCCAAAGAAATAACCCCCGTTAATATTGAAGATGAACTAAAATCCTCTTATCTTGACTATGCAATGTCTGTTATTGTTGGGCGTGCTTTACCTGATGTCCGAGATGGCTTAAAGCCTGTTCATAGGCGTGTTTTATTTGCTATGCATGAAGCGGGATATGAGTGGAATAAACCATATCGAAAATCAGCTCGTGTTGTTGGGGACGTTATCGGTAAATACCACCCACATGGTGATTCAGCTGTTTATGATACAATTGTGCGGATGGCTCAGCCATTTTCATTGCGTTATATGTTGGTTGATGGTCAAGGAAACTTCGGTTCTGTTGATGGTGATTCAGCAGCGGCAATGCGTTATACCGAAATTCGTATGCAAAAATTTGCAGGCTCGTTATTAACAGATCTAGATAAAGAAACAGTTGATTTTTCACCTAACTACGATGGATCAGAAATGATCCCAGATGTGTTACCTACGCGAATTCCTAATTTATTAGTTAATGGTGCGTCCGGGATTGCTGTTGGTATGGCAACAAATATTCCTCCACACAATCTTTCTGAAGTTATTAATGGCTGCCTAGCTTTTATTGAAGATGAAAATATTTCGGTTGATAGTTTAATGGAGTATATTCATGGGCCAGACTTTCCAACAGCAGCATTAATTAATGGACGTAAAGGCATTGAAAATGCTTATCGTACTGGTCGTGGTATTATTTATATTCGGTCTAAGGCGACAATTGAAGTCGATGATCATAGTGGGCGGGAAACCATTATAGTCCACGAGATCCCATATCAAGTTAATAAGAAAAAACTGATCGAAAAAATTGCAGAATTAGTTAAAGATAAAAAAGTAGAAGGCATTTCAGCATTACGTGACGAATCTGACAAAGATGGTATGCGTATTGTTATTGAAATCAAGCGAGATGCGGTTGGTGAAGTTGTATTAAATAATCTTTTCTCGTTGACTCAATTACAAGTTTCGTTTGGTATCAATATGGTTGCTTTACATAAAGGTCAACCAAAGCTTTTAAACTTACGTGACATGATTGAAGCTTTTGTCCTTCATCGTCGAGAAGTAGTAACACGTCGGACAATATACGAATTACGTAAAGCTCGTGAGCGTGCTCATGTATTAGAGGGTTTAGCGATAGCGCTTGCTAATATTGATCCTGTGATTGAGCTTATCCGAGCAGCATCAACGCCTAGCGAAGCAAAAACGAAATTATTAGCGCAAGCTTGGCAATTAGGTAATGTTGCTGCAATGCTTGAAAAGGCGGGTAATGATGCTGCTCGTCCTGAAGATTTAGCACCAGAATTTGGTATCCGCCAAGGGCACTATTACCTATCAGAGGCACAAGCACAAGCTATATTAGATCTTCGTTTACATCGTTTAACAGGCCTAGAACACGAAAAAATTCTTGATGAATATAAAGATCTATTAGTTCAGATTGGTGAATTATTGCGCATCTTAGCTAGTTCAGAACGCCTAATGGAAGTGATTCGCGAAGAACTAGAAAGTGTTCGTGACCAATTCCAAGATGCAAGGCGAACTGAAATTACAGCAAGCAGTGCAGATATCAATATTGAAGACTTAATAGCTCAAGAAGATGTCGTTGTTACGCTTTCGCACCAAGGTTATGTCAAATATCAGCCACTGTCAGATTATGAAGCTCAACGTCGTGGTGGTAAAGGTAAATCGGCAACTAAAATTAAAGAAGAAGACTTTGTTGAAAAATTATTAGTTGCTAATACTCACGATACTATCCTTTGCTTCTCTAGCCGTGGGCGATTATATTGGATGAAAGTTTACCAACTACCTGAAGCTAGTCGTGGTTCGAGAGGGCGCCCAATCATTAATTTATTACCGCTTGAAGAAAATGAACGCATTACCGCAATTCTACCAGTTAGAGAATTTGATGATGAACATTGCGTATTTATGGCAACAGCGCAAGGTACCGTTAAGAAGACGTCATTAATTGAATTTAGTCGCCCTCGAAGTGGGGGGATTATTGCGATTAACTTACGTGATGATGACGAGCTAATTGGCGTTGATTTAACGAGCAATGAAACGTCTGACACTGTTGATGATGAAGAACTTAATGATGATGTCATTGTTGATGAGATTGAGAATGATGATGAAGTTTCTCAAATCTCTAATACAGAAGATATTATGTTGTTCTCTGCAAATGGTAAAGTTGTTCGATTCCCAGCCAATAAAGTTCGTTGCATGGGGCGAACGGCGACGGGCGTTCGAGGCATTAAATTAGAGGGCGATGACAAAGTCGTATCACTGATAGTTCCTCGAGGAAATGGAGCAATCTTAACGGCAACCCAAAACGGTTATGGCAAACGTACTGAACAAGAGTTATATCCAACTAAATCACGCGCAACTAAAGGAGTGATATCTATTAAGGTGAGCGAACGAAATGGTGCAGTTGTTGGTGCAGTACAAGTTGAGGAAACAGATCAAATTATGCTGATTACTGATGCAGGTACTTTAGTGCGTACTCGAGTATCTGAAGTAAGCATTGTAGGCCGAAATACTCAAGGTGTAACCCTGATTCGAACAGCTGAAAACGAAAAAGTTGTTGGACTGCAGCGAATTGCTGAAACGGAAGATGAAGTTGAATCAGAATTATCTCAAGATGCTTACGATAGTGATGATTCTACTCAAAAATCTGAATAATATTTTTTAATTACAAAAAAAGGATTAGTTGGTATTGCTAGTCCTTTTTTGTTTTCCAATATCGTGAAAAGGAATAGAATTGCATGTCTTTCTCAATAAAAAAAGTCTTAACTAATCTTGCATGGCAGATTTTGATTGCATTAATTTTAGGGATAGCGGTGGGGGCTTATTTATTTGAACTCTCTACTCCTAGCCACCCTTTACACTCTTATTATCAATTTTCGATAGTCAACATTTTCCAACCAGCGGGCGATATTTTTATTCGTTTAATTAAAATGATTGTCCTGCCTATTATACTTAGTACATTAACTTTAGGTATTGCTGGTATTGGTGGTTCGAAACGATTAGGGACATTAGGCCTAAAAACAATACTTTATTTTGAGATTATTACCACGATTGCTATCTTATTAGGTCTTTGTTGGGGAAATATTTTTGCGCCGGGAGCGGGAATTGACTCTTCAACACTTGCAACAGCAGATGTGAGCAAATATGCAAAGGCAGCTGAAGAATTAAGTGGAAAACCTCATGGCTTAATTGTCATGATTCTTGATATGATTCCTGCAAATATCTTTAAAGCAATGGCTGATGGAGCTATATTGCCTGTTATCTTTTTCTGTGTCTTTTTCGGCTTAGGTCTAATGTCGTTACCAGATAAACAGCGCGAGCCTTTTGTATTTTTCTTAAAGGTTATCTCTGACACTATGTTTAAAGTTACTAACATGATTATGCGTTATGCCCCAATTGGTGTATTCGCTCTCATTACTGTGACTGTTGCCAAATATGGATTTGAATCTTTATTACCACTACTTAAACTGATTTTAACTGTTTATTCAGCGATGATTATATTTACATTAGTGGTGCTTGGTCTTGTTTGTAAAATTTGTCGTTTTAATATTTTCACACTGCTAAAAATATTGAAAGAAGAACTGGTTATCGCATTTTCAACTGCAAGCTCTGAAACAGCATTACCGAAAATTATTGAAAAAATGGAGTCATATGGCGCACCAAAATCGATTACAAGTTTCGTTATTCCAACAGGTTATTCATTTAATCTTGATGGCTCAACGCTTTATCAAAGTATTACAGTTATCTTTTTAGCCCAATTATTCCATATTGATTTAACTATTTTAGATCAAATTATAATTGTCATTACCCTAATGATAGCTTCTAAAGGTATAGCAGGAGTACCAGGTGCTTCAATCCTTGTGTTATCCGCAACACTTGGCAGTGTTGGCATTCCCCTTGAAGGGATTGGTTATATTATGGGGGTAGAGCGTATTTTAGATATGGGTAGAACGGTTGTTAATGTGGTTGGCAATGCATTAGCTGCAATTGTTATAGCTCGCTGGGAACATGTTTTTGATGACAAAAAAGCAAGAGCCTATGAACAACAATATTTGAAATAGAGTTATTTTTTTACTGACAAAAGCGCCGTTAACAACTGGCGCTTTTTTATTTTTTCAAGGAGTGCTTTTAAATAGCTAACTATCTTAATTGCTATCAGTTGTATGATTGTGGGCTTAAGTTATATTAATTTAAAACAGTAAAAAAGGCAGGCGAACATGCAAGTGTGGGTAATAAGTTGGTAGGCAGATATTGATAGTTATGATGGTTATGTATAGAAAAAAATAAAATAAAAAACCCAGCATTTGCTGGGTTTTTTATTTATCTAAAACTATTTAATTTTAGCTTCTTTATAAATTACATGCTGACGAACAACGGGATCATACTTTTTGATCTCCATCTTTTCAGGCATAGTTCTTTTATTTTTGCTAGTGGTATAAAAATGACCTGTACCAGCAGAAGAAACTAATCTAATTTTTTCGCGTACACCTTTTGCCATGATATGGTTTCCTTATTAGTACTTTTCACCACGGGCACGAAGTTCAGCTAAAACCGCATCAATACCCTTTTTATCGATAGTACGCATACCTTTAGCAGATACACGCAATTTTACAAAACGTTTTTCACTCTCAATCCAGAAACGGTGAGTTTGAAGGTTTGGTAGAAAACGACGTTTAGTAGCATTCATCGCATGAGAACGATTATTTCCTACTAAAGGACCTTTTCCTGTTACTTGGCATACTCGTGACATGTCAATAATTCTCCGAAATTTCAATGCTTAAGCCCTGGGCGTAATATGTTAATGGAATTAACCTCGTCAGGCTTTTAGTTTGCTGCAGTTCTATCTGAGAAGCAGTCTAACCTCTCACACTACACCCATAATAATGAGGTAGCGAAGTATACGCTGTTATACACAAATTCTCAAGCATTATCTTATTTAAGTGTAAAAATAAGATCATTATCCAAATAATTATTAACAAATAAATAATAATTGTTGTGATAACACTATTATGGCTAAGGTTAATTTAGATAAATATAAAAACCGTTTAATTTTATGATAAATATGGTTTAATACTATTAATTATCGCTTTTATCTATTAGATCTAATTTTCAAGGAGATTGTATGAGCCAGTTCACGCCATATAGTATATACGGCATTATCGGTTATCCGTTAGGGCATAGTATGAGCCCTCTTATTCATACTACATCATTTCAAGATTATGGTATTCCTGCCGTTTTAGTGCCTTTTGCTACGCCACCTGAAGAAATATCAACACTATTTAAATCAGTAAGACTATTAAATATTAGAGGGTTATGTGTCACTATTCCACATAAGCAGGCTATTATTCCTTATTTAGACGAAGTAACTGAGCATGTCAAAAAAGCAGGGGCAGCTAATTTAGTTTATTGGAATGGCGATAAGCTTTGTGGCGATAATACGGATATTGTTGGCTTTATGCAGCCACTGGAACAAAAGAAATTACCTGTTGAATATAAAAAAGTTTTATTACTAGGAGCGGGAGGCGCAGCACGTGCTGCTGTTGTTGGATTGCAAGACCTTGGTTATACCGAAATTACTGTGACAGACATTATGCTCGACTCAGCCAAAGCATTAGCAAAAGAGTTCAATCTAAAAGCAATAGCTTGGGAAGAACGCAGCCAAGTTGAAGCACAAATTATTATTAATTCTACCCCATTAGGTATGCAAGGTAAATTTGAAGATCAGACGCCTTATGAACAGGCTTGGTTTAAAGGGAAAGGCTTGGCGTATGATATTGTCTATACACCATACAATACTCGATTTAGACAAGAAGCAGAAAAAGCGGGCTGGGAATCGATATCAGGGCGTGAAATGTTTATTGGTCAAGCAAATGCTCAATTTAAAATTTGGACAGGAAAAGATCTTTCTGAACGAGCAAAACAATCTGTAATTGATGCTTTAGCCGGAAAATAATTACTCAACAGACAAACACATCTAACGACATTGGAATTAGCTGTGTTTTTTATAATTTTATCATTATGTTAGTGATCACTAACTCGCTGCATTAATGAATTAGTTTAATAAAAATTAGCACATTAAGTGGATAGAGCAAAAACATTATAATAAGGAGTATTTATGACTAGCGTAGAATTGCAAGCGTATCGTCGTTTTCTTATGATAAAAGTGTCAGAAGCAAGCGAATATATTGGAAAAACAGATACAAATACATGGCTTGATTGGGAAAAAGGTATAGCGCCTGTGCCCAAATTTATTGTAACGGCTATGCAAGAGCTAAAAAAGCTTCGAACCGAAAAAATTAATCTTATCATTAATAGCATCAATGATCGTGTTGGTAGTAATACTATTCGCTATTTTATGACATATGAAGAGTTTAAAAAGGTAAATCCAGAGCTTGACATCATTCAATGGCGACTACATCAATCGATTGCCACAGAGCTTTATTTCCGAGGTTTAGAAAAACTATGCTAATTAACTTAATCAAGATTATTTTAGGAACCTAATAGAGTATATTTACAACTAATGTAAATTTTAATTTACAAATTTAAGTTAAAAAATTTTAGTTAATTGATTAAAAAATAAATATTTTTTCAATTGTATAGATAATGTGTAAAAATATGTTGCAAAAACAAATGTGAATCACTAGCATGGTGACTATATTCTGTAAATCTAAAAGGGCAGAACCCAATATGAATAAAACAATTTTTTTAGTTGGTGCTAGAGCTGCGGGTAAAACAACAATGGGAAAAATGTTAGCTGACAAGTTATCGTTTTCTTTTGTTGATACTGACAAGCATTTATTTGAAACCACTCAAAAAACAGTAGCTGAAATTGTTGAAAAAGAAGGTTGGGAAGGATTCAGAGCAAGAGAAAGCCAAGTACTTGTTGATATAGCTAAACCAAATCATGTTATTGCAACTGGTGGAGGAATGGTATTAGCTGAGCATAACCGAGATTTTATGAAACAAAATGGCACGGTTATCTTTTTATCAGCACCTGCAGCAACACTAGCAGCGCGTTTAATGAAAGATCCTAATGTTGCTCAGCGCCCATCACTAACGGGGTTGTCTATTTTTGATGAAATGGAAAAGGTATTAACTGAAAGACTACCTTTATATCATGATGCTGCACATTATGAGGTCAATGTTGATCAAGATGAAAACTTGATTCTCACGAAAATCCTTGAAATGCTTAAGCGTTAAATTTAGCCAAAATATTACCTAAAAAGTGGTGTTGTTTAATAAAAGCAAATAATCAATTTAATAAAGAATTCTATATAAATTTATATCTTAATTAAACTTTTGCTATTCTATCTAAAAAACAGCAAAGCCTTGTTCTTCAGGACAAGGATAATGCCAATTAGGAATAAAGAAGGTACAAGTTAAGCAACAAATTTATACTAGCTATCTTTTTGATTAATAATTATATATTTAAATAAAGTTAAAATGTTATGTTGTACATATGGAGCACGACACATGGATAATCAAAAAGTCAATTCTTATGGAATTGTTGGATCTATTTATGCTAACTATATTATTCAAAGCATTGCATTAATTGTGATTATGCAATTTTCTCAATCGCTTTCACAGCAATTAAATACTGATATAGTTGGGCTTGGTTATGTTGCATCAGGTATAGGCATTGGCAAGATATGTTTAATGTTTGTTGGTGGTGTGCTATCCGATAAGTTTGGCAGAAAGTTATTTATTTATCTTGGTATGACTTGTTATGCTATCTTCTTTATTGGAATGATTTTTTGCACTAATATTAATATTGCATATTGTTTAGCAATTGCTATTGGGGTAGGCAACTCTTTTTTAGATACAGGTTCAATGCCTGCACTGACTGAATGTTTTCCTCGCTCAGCGGGTTCGGCAAGTGTGCTAATAAAAGCATTTATTTCTATTGGCACCCTAATTCTTCCATTAATTGCTACTTTCTTTTATGCCAATCAAATATGGTATGGTTGGGCATTTCTTGGTTTTACTGCTTATTTAGTCATTAATGGCTTATTATTGCCAAAACAATTTCCTCATAAAGATACAGTAATTAAAGGATACCAAGGGGAAGTAAATTATTTTAAATCTAATCCTGCATTTGGCTGTGAAGGTATTTTATTGATTTTGATGGGATTTACAACAACAGCCACATTTGTCATTATTTTGCAATGGCTGCCGACTATAGCTATTAAAGGTGTTAATATGAGTGATATTGATGCTAAACAGCTTATAAGTTATTATAGCGTAGCATCGATTATTTCTGTATTTGTTACTGCTTTTGTTGTAAAACATTTATTAAAACCGATCTTTTGCATCATTATTTTGCCTGCTTTGTCTGCGTTGGTATTAATTATTTTTTATTTTCATATCTCGCCAGTAATGTGTGTTATAGCTGCAATTGGTATGGGATTTACTGCTGCTGGGGGGGTGCTACAATTAACTTTGGTTGTGATGCAACAAATGTTTCCAACTCGTAAAGGTCTTGCTGTCGGTTGTATGTATACTTTTAGCGGATTAGCGTTTGTTGTTATACCACTTATCGTACCCAAATTAACCATGATCAATGTAAGTTATGCTATTTTAATTGACTTTTTTATCGCATTATCAAGTGTCATATTTGGCTCAATTATTTTTTATCGTTTTAAAAAGGTGATTGATTTTACAAAAATATAAATCACAATCTTCATGAATAGAAAACAAAATAATTAATCTTACTTATGATTAAAAAATAGTCAGTATTTTATATCAGGAGCATGGAAGCAATAGCATGCTCCTTATTTAGCTAGCGATTAAGCCCCTATCTTCTGACCTTTCATATCTTTATTAAATATCACAATATGGGCACTTGGCTTATATCTTCATAAAAATTACTCTTACAAATATTTATAAAAATACCTTGCTATTAAATTAAAAATAAATAAAAATACATAAAACATGAATAAATATTCATTTGAGGCGGTGTAAAAATGAAAGAACGTACAACTGAATTAGTTGATGGATTAAGACATTCGGTACCGTATATTAATGCACATCATGGCAAAACGTTTGTAATTTTGCTTACAGGTGCAGTATTAAAAAGTAATAATTATTCAAGCATTATCAGTGATATTGGCTTACTCTATAGTCTTGGTATTAAACTTGTTATTGTCAATGGCGCACGCAACCAAATTGACGAATCCCTTAAAAATTATAATATTAAACCTAAATACTATAAAAATACTCGCATCACTGATGCAATCACGCTAGATATTATTAAGCAAGTTACTGGGCTATTGCAGCTTAATATTACAGCCAGTTTATCTATGAGCTTAAATAACACGCCGTTACAAGGAGCTCACATTAGTGTTGTCAGTGGTAACTTTGTTATTGCGCAACCTTTGGGGATTGATGATGGTGTTGATTATTGTCATACAGGAAAAATTCGCCGTATTAACAAAGAGGCTATTGAACAGCAGTTAGCGCGAGGATCTATTGTACTATTGGGGCCTGTTGGGGTATCGGTTACTGGTGAAAGTTTTAATTTAGCGTCAGAAGATGTTGCTGCTGAAGTTGCTATTCGCTTAAAAGCGGATAAATTAATCAGTTTTTGTGCTGAGCAAGGTGTTTTAGATGAGCATGGTCTGGTTATCACTGATCTTTATCCTATTGACGCTGACAATTATGTCAATCAAAAAGAGCAACAAGGAAAACATTTATCGAGCGAATCACGCTTTTTACGAGCCGCGGCGAAAGCATGCCGTAACGGAGTAAGACGAAGTCATTTAGTCAGTTATTTGCTAGATGGATCTATTTTACAAGAATTATTTTCGCGTGATGGGATTGGAACACAAGTTTCTATGGAGCATTCTGAGCAGATTCGCTTAGCAACGATTAATGATATAGGGGGGATTTTAGAGCTTATTCGCCCACTTGAAGAACAAGGTATTTTAGTCAAACGCTCACGTGAACAATTAGAGATTGAGATTGACAAATTTACTATTATTGAACGTGATAACATGACAATTGGATGTGCAGCGCTTTATCCTTATCCAGAAGAAAAAATGGGTGAAATGGCTTGCGTTGCTATTCACCCACAGTATCGCAATTCGTCTCGTGGTGATTTATTAATAGAAAAAATAGTCGAAACAGCTAATAATTTAGGATTAGAAAAAATATTTGTCTTAACGACACGTAGCATTCACTGGTTTAGAGAAAAAGGATTCTATCCAGCTGAAGTGGATGATTTGCCAATTAAAAAGAAACAGCTCTATAATTACCAAAGAAACTCAAAAATTTTAATGTTTGATATTTCATAGTTTTTTATAATGTACTGCTTCATAGGTAATATTACTAAGTAATAAAGACTGAAGTAAATCAAACTATTGGCAAATCATTTTAGTTGAAAATTAGTCTATTAATTGTGTTGCCATTTCATCACTAACTACCAATATATCAATATAATTTCCATTTAGTGCCGCAATTAAACTATTGATTTTTTCCGGATCACCACTCGCACATATTTTTAAAGGAATTTTTTTCAGATTATCCAATGTTACCCCGATAATTTGTTTACAAAATGGTGTTGCTAATTCATTTCCCTTTTGATCGAAAAAATGAGATAGAATATCTCCTACAATTTTTTTATTAGCAATCGTTTGAAACAACTCGCCATAAAAACCATACCAAATAGAACTTTTGGAAATAGCAGGACAACCCACACTAAAAAGCCCTATTGTAATTTTACTCCACCAATCTTTTAACTCTCTCATATGTTGAGTTTTTTCAATTTCTAATTTTAATTTTTCAGTATCAACAATGGCAGGGTAATCAATAAGTATAGCCTTACTATTTAATTTGTTGGATAGTTTGTAAGCAATATTGTTGACATGGTATTTTGTTTCAATTTTTCCCGAAGGTCCGCCAATCATTGGTACAATGGTTGTATTTTTAAATTTGATGTTGTCATTTTTTAAACAATTAACAATATAATTAATAGTGCGACCCCATGAAATGCCAATGATATCGCCATCATGAATATTCTTGAATAATACATTTGCAGCAACATTACAGACAATCTGATTTTTGCTGTCATTATTAATATTTTGATTGACTGGTACAACAATAACTTGTTTTAAATTAAATTTATTAAGAATTTCTTCTTCTAATGCAATGTTGGGTAGTAAATCGTAGTTAATTGATATAGAAACAATGCCTAATTCTCGTATTACTTTTAACATTCGACTAATGCTTGATCTATGTATGTTTACGATTTTGGCTATTTCGGATTGAGTTTTATTTTCTTCATAATAGAGTTGAGCAATTTTTACTAATAACTTGTGTTGCTCAAAATCGTAGTTACCAAGGTTGTTATTAATCATGGTGATATTATCTTATTAGTCATGGTTTTTAAAAATCACTATCTATTTCAAAAATACCAATGCCATTTATGATACTTCATAAAATGGCATTTTGATGTAGTTAAAGTATACCAAAAAATTAAAACTAAATATCAGGAAAATGACTTAATACAAAATCTTCCGCTTCTTTTGACCAAATACCATGATTTTTATCTAATATTTTTTTCAATGTAATATCATCAGCGTTATCGGTTAAAGAGTCTAAGCCTTTTATTTCAAATTTTTTATGAGTATAAACCAATTTTTTTCCGCCTTTAATTTCATTTTGTCTTTGGGTGATTTGACAAGCTTGATCAATTCCCATTATATGAGACACAATTTTAGCAACATCAACCTTACCCGATTCGATTAGTTTAACGGCTGAATGCATATCATCAGGATTTCCTCCAGAAGTTCCAACAATATGCGTAAAATTATAATGAACATCATAAAAATTAATTTCAGCCTCAAAATTTTTATTTTGGGGACCAGCAAAAAAATTCAAGCAACCATCAAAAGCTAATAATTGCGATGCTAAATGAATCAAATCTTTTGATGGTAAAAAGATAAAGATATCATCAAAACAGTTTTTGGAAGATGTATTTTGTAATAAAGGCAATTGATCTTCACTATCAGATATATCAATAAATTCAAGCTCAACGCCATTGCGTGATGGGTATAATTTTTTCAATAGTGCTATTTTTTCTTTACTTCTCCCTGTGACAACTACTTTTTGAGGTTTTATGTCTCCTCCCAAAGCGTAGTCTATTGCCAGCATACCCATTGGACCGGTCCCCCCTAATATGAGCAGTTCTCCATTAGGCTTTATCCCCATAATATGATCATAACTATTTGGCTTTAAATGATAGTTAGCATTAAATGCACCAATAACACAAGATAAAGGTTCAACTAATGCACCTTCAAAATACGTTTTTCCATCATAAGGAATTAAACAATTTTGTTTTAATACGTCATGATTAACAATCATATAAGTTGCACATCCGCCTGTATTTGGATATGAATAACCAACACAATAAGGGCTATCTATAAGTTGTAAGTTAGCTTGTATAACGTATTTTTGCCCTTTTTTAAACTTATGTTGCCAATTTTTACCTACTTGCACAATATCGCCGCAGCATTCATGTCCAATAATGACTGGGTTGTTTTTTAGATCTGGTGGTGTTTTCTTATGATTTTCACCTTGATTTACTAGCTTTAAGGAAGACATGCAGATGCTATCCACAATGACAGACACTAATACTTCATCATCGGATATAGGTGGAAGCTCAAAAGATTCTAACCGAAGATCATTTTTTCCGTATAATCTAACTGCTTGAGTTTTCATACATTCCTCTTTAATAAATTAAACTTTATACAAATTTAACTTCAATATTGTTTAAATACCTAGTGATACTAGTAGTTGTAAGAAAAAACTGTATTTATAACAAATTGTTGTAATTTTTTGATTCAAAATGAGACTTAATTTTTTAAGATTTTTATTGGCATTTTAAGCTAAAATACCTAATCCATAGCCAATGATACCCACAGCAAATAAGGCAAAAATTAAGATAATTGGGCTGACTTTTTTTCTGAGTAACTTCATTGTTAACAATGTTAGCCCCAAGGGGAGTAAGCCGGGCACAAGATCGTTAAGTATACCTTGTACTGTCATAACGATTTCATTACCATTCGCATCGGTTGTTTTAGATACCACTAATGGAATATTTATTGAAGTCCATTTTGTCACGAGTACACCCATAATAAATAAACCAAGAATAGATGCACCTTCAGTCATTTTAGGTAAAATATTACCCGAAAGATCTTTAACAATACCTATTCCTTTCGATAGTCCATAGGTTAAGCCATACCATTTCATAGCAAGTCTGAACAAATTAAATAAAACAAAAAATAATAATGGACCAGCAATATTACCTGTGAGTGCTAAAGATGCACCAAGTGCCGCAGTGATAGGACGCAATGTGCCCCATACTAGAGGATCGCCAACACCAGCTAAAGGCCCCATTAACCCAATTTTTAGACTATTGATTGTTCCATCATTAATTGGTGCACCATTTGCTTTTGCTTCTTCCATCGCTATTGTTACGCCAAGCACAGGCCCACACATTGCTGGGGTCGTGTTGAAAAAAGATAAATGCCTTTTTAATGCTTGACGTTGCTCATCTTTAGTGTGATAAATTCGTTTGATTGTTGGAATCATATCTACACAAAAAGCAAGTGCGTGTATACGTTCATAATTAAAAGAGGCTTGTTGAAAATTAGAACGAATGAATGTACTAATCACGTCTTTTTTTTGAACGGTTCTTAATGTCTTTTCCATAATAAATCCTTATAAGTTAATCGTCTAATTCATCATCGGTAATTGTTTGATTGGTATTTGTTGCTTGATTTGCAAATTTGTTATTATTTGGTATTACATTAAATTTTGGATTTAATTGAACATAAATAATGGCAAAAATAACTGCTAAAATACCAAATGAAAGTAAACTAAAATTTAAATACCCACCTAGAACAAAACCTAAATAGAAAAATGGGGCTAAATATTTAACAATCATCATGTTTAACACCATTGCATAACCGACAACAACGATAAATCCACCAGCTACGGAAAGCCCACCAGTGACAATATCTGGCAACATGTTTAATAAGGATTGAACAGTGCTTGCATCAACATAAATTGCAACAATAGAGGCAGGGATAGAGACTCTTAATGCTTGTACAAAAAGCGCACTAAAATGGAGTAATTCAATTTTTCGAAATTGAACCTTTTCAGCTGCTTTATCTGCCTCATGCTGAAATATCACTGTAATGGTTCTTGCAAAAACAGTTAATATTTGTCCTGCTGCTGCGACGGGAAGGGCTATAGCTATTCCTGTTTGAATATCTTGCTTTCCTACAATAACTAAGGTTGTTGAAATTACACTAGCTAATGCTGAATCTGGTGATTGTGTTGCTCCTATATTCATCCACCCCAATGCTATAAGTTCAAGAGTTCCTCCTAAAATAACCCCTGTTTTTATATCTCCCAATATTAAGCCGATCATAGTGCATGCAATCAATGGACGGTGAGTTTGAAACTCATCAAGCACACTTCCCATCCCTGCGATACACGAGAAAATAAAAATCAATATGATTTGAAGTACTGAAATGTCCATGTTTTTCTCCTACCATTTATTGTGTTAGTTAGTATGACTAACCGTCTAGATAAGTTCGATAAAATCAACATTCGGATCAGTAATGACGACTTTTAAGCACAGGTTGATACCCATCTCATGCATTTTTTTGAATGCAGATATGTCGTTTTTGTCAACAGAAACGGCTTTGGTAATTTGTTTCTTCCCCTCTTTAAACGACATTCCTCCAATATTAACCTCTTTAATAGGAACCCCCGCATTGATTAATCTCAAAACATCGGTTGGGTTGGTGAAAAGGTAAAAAACAGTATCATTTTCATATTTAGGGTTTTTATAGACCGCAGCGGCTTTATCAATACTAATCACCGAAACTTTAATTCCAGGAGGTGCAGCTTGTTTAACTAGAGTTGAACGTATTTCATCATTAGCGACCTCATCACTGACAATGATAATTCTTTCTGCTTTAGCTTCTTTTGTCCAAACGGTGGTAACTTGACCATGAATTAATCGATCATCAATACGAACTAAATTTATAATCATTTTATAATTCCTCTTCTGGAGATATGCTTTTAGATAATGATTTGAAAGATCTAATAAAATCTAATTTAACTTCACCTAATTGTTCATATACGGTTTCAATATTGATAAGTGAAAAATCAAGATTTAATAGTTCTAAACAAAGGGGCAAAGACAAACCACTGATGACTTCTATACTATCTGATTGCATAGCTAGCATGGCCGCTGCGTTATAAGGGCTACCAGAAAATATATCGGTAATAATGACAAACTGTTTGCTTTCAGATTGATTAATAATTTTTAGATATTTATCTTTTAAATCATCAATGCTATTTCCTGGTTCAAAAGTTATTGAATGTAAATTAGGATATTGGCCTGCAATCATTTCAATACTATTTTTCATTTCATGGGCAATTTTCCCGTGTCCAGCTAAAATAATGTTCATTTAAAATCCCTCACAAATTCTCTTTTTCAATCACAAATGTTGAGGCAACTTTATATTCACATATGCTCAAAGTAAATCATAAATGTGAAAAAATGTGATGAAGGTAGTATTTTTGTGAAAATGAGAGTAAAGAAGTTATTTATTTTTTAGTGAGAGATTGAACTATTGTCAAAAATTTGAATAGTTAGGTAAGAGTTGGTATTAAAAGCACATATAACCAGTATATTCTGTTATACGATCAATATTTTCAACTATAAATCATTCTATTGCACTTAAAATGACTATCGTATTAACGCTTGCAATATTTGCATAGTAAATGTTTTTTTTAAATAAAACCCACGTGGGCGAGTTAAAATAATTTCACCATTTTCACCAATTGCTTCGGTGAGCGCTTGCCCATTGGCTGCCTTTGGCCTAATTTGTAGATAAGTACCGTATCTTGCAGTAATTTTTTCAACTTGCCCTAGTGCTATCATATCCATTAATTCTTGCCAATCCTGTTTAAGCTGCTGTTCTTGTGCTTGAGTTGGTGTCCATAAAATCGGGTTCCCCACTTTTCGATCAATAAGCGGAATCGTTCTTTCCCCTTCAATTGGAACCCACAAGACTTTGGCGAGTTTATATTTTACATGGCTTGTTTCCCAAATAACGCCATGATTAGCCATTAATGGCGTAACACTGACAAAGGTGGTTTCTAAAGGTTTACCTTGTTTATCAACGGGAATTGTTTTTAGCTCAATACCTAGATTAGCAAAATCGCGCTCAGCTTTACTGCCCGCATTTGCACCTAAAATAGTTTCGATAAGATTACCAACCCAACCTTTTTGTTTATTTAAATTATCGGGTATTGGAATGTTTAAATATTGTGCTATATCTCCAAAAGAATATCCTGCAACTAATTGTGCACGATCTAATAGTTCTTGTTCGCTCTTGGGAATAGATAATGTCATTACTGTGGAATATAAATTGATTTACCGAATAAAATACACAGCCAAATCATTTTGGCTGTGATAATGAAAATGTATATCAATTAGCTTAGTTTTTCAACCCAAGCAGCATAAGAATTAATAAATAATGACAAAAATTCTTTGCTTTTTTCGGTAACATTGCCTTGATCATCAAAAGCCGCACTTACACTGCCAAAATAAGCTTCAGGTTGTTGTAATGTTGGCATGTCAAGAAATACTAATGATTGACGTAGCTGATGGTTAGCCCCAAACCCACCAATTGCACCTTGTGAAACAGAAATAATTGCAGCAGGCTTTTTAGACCAGATACTTTTACCATAAGGTCGAGAACCCACATCAATTGCATTTTTGATAACGGCGGGTAAGCCACGATTATACTCAGGCGTTACAAAAATGGCGCCTTGACAATTAGCTATTTCTTGACGAAAACGAGTATAAGAGGCAGGAGGGGCATCAGTATCAATATCTTCATTATATAAAGGTAAATCCCCAATTTGGATAATTTGTAATGAAAGTGATGGTGGTGCGATTTTTTGGAAAACTTTTGCTACTTTTAAGTTATAAGAGTCTTTACGCAAACTTCCTACTAATACAGCAATTTTTTTACTCATCTTAAATCTCCACATATTTTTAATAAGAGGCATAATCAATGCCTCTTATTATTATCATTAATAATTATTTATTAATGTCCTGATGAGTCGACTTTTCGGCCGGCTTCAAATAAGAACCATGCACGCTGTTCGGTTTGATCAATCCACTCTTCAATTAAACTTGCAGTAGCAGTATCGTTATATTTATCGCAGATATCATGCGCTACACGCATGCGTTCTGTCAATCTTACGTTATCTTGGCAAAGTTCAGCAAGCATATCTGATGGCTCAACAAAATCAGCGTCGTTATCAGCAATGCTTTGCAATTTAGCAATATGACCGATTGAACGAAGTGTTGTACCGCCTAATTTACGTACACGTTCGGCAATTGGATCTGTCATTGCAAATAGCTCTTCACCTTGATCATCTAGCATTAAGTGATAGTCACGGAAGTGTGGACCACTAACGTGCCAATGAAAGTTTTTGGTTTTTAAATATAGAGCAAATACATCTGCTAAAACAGAATTCATTGCTCCAGAAATATCTTTTGATGCCTTTTGACCTAAATCAGTTGGAAACAAAATCGCTGCTTGTTGTAGCTTTTTAGCAGAAGTCGTACTTTTAGCCATGATATATTCTCCTTAAAGTGAATAATAAATACCCGTATTGCTAAAATTACGCCAACTTAAGGTTAATGTCCAATAAAAAAACATTAATTTTTTACTATCATTGCTATTTTATTAACCTATTACTTTTCTCATTTCTTTTTATTTGAAATATTATTTTTCAAAATGAAATAAAATATTTTAAATTGTGATCATCTTAAAAGTTTTTTGTTTCTAGAGTTGATAGTATTTTCCTGAAATTTAACTTAATAGGAGACAACATGATTGATGCTATTTCATTTGGTGCCGAGTGGTTTATTGGCTTATTCCAAGAAGGAGGCAAAGTATTTATGGGAATGGTAACTAACATTTTGCCATTATTAATTTCATTACTTGTAGTGATGAATGCAGTGATTAAATTTATAGGGCAGGAACGTATCGAACGTTTAGCGCAAGCATGTGCAGGTAACCCAATTTCTAGATATTTATTACTACCGCTCATTGGAACTTTTGTTTTTTGTAACCCAATGACATTAAGTTTGGGGCGCTTTATGCCAGAGTTTTACAAACCAAGTTATTATGCTGCTTCTTCTTATAGTTGCCATTCAATGAATGGGTTATTTCCACACGTCAATCCAGGTGAACTTTTTGTATATTTGGGTGTGGCAGCGGGTTTAACTACATTACATTTACCTTTAGGTCCTCTTGCTGTGAGTTATTTCCTTGTCGGTTTGGCTACTAACTTCTTTAGAGGTTGGATCACAGACTTTTGCACTGTCATTTTTGAGCGAAAAATGGGTATTAAATTAGCAAGAACAGTTCATCTATAAAAAAAATGATAATGATAAGGAATACAAAAATGACTAAATTTATTCATATCGAAAAAGGCGAAGCGGGTTGGGGGGGGCCTTTGGATCTTCCTATTATTGCAGGAAAAAAGATTGTCTATATTGCTGCTGGTACTCGCCCAGCGATTGTTGACACCCTCGTGGAGTTAACTGGATGGAAAGCCATTGATGGTTTCAAAGAGGGAGAACCACCTAAAGAGGAAATTGGCGTAGCTGTTATTGACTGTGGTGGAACATTACGTTGTGGTATTTATCCCAAAAACCGAGTGCCAACGATTAATATTCATGCAACAGGTAAGTCTGGTCCATTAGCTCAATATATCGTTGAAGATATCTATGTTTCAGCAGTAAAACCTCAAAATATTTCATTGATAGAAAAAGATAGTGATGTTGCAGATGAAACCTCATCAATAGTTAAAGAATCACAAATAAATAATAATTTGTCTGAATTTAAGGAATATGACAGCAGTAAAAAAATTACAGAACAAAGTGATGGATTATTAGCAAAAATCGGTATAGGCATGGGATCTGGCGTTGCAATTTTTTTCCAAGCTGGTCGTGACACTATTGATACAGTACTTAAAACAATACTTCCTTTTATGGCGTTTGTATCGGCATTAATCGGGATCATTATTGCATCTGGGTTAGGCAACCTTATTGCACATGGATTGGTTCCGTTAGCCAACAACCCTATAGGGCTTATTATATTAGCCTTGATCTGTTCTTTCCCATTGCTTTCTCCGTTCCTCGGCCCTGGCGCGGTTATTGCCCAAGTTATTGGTACTTTAGTTGGTGTACAAATTGGGCTTGGCAATATTCCGCCTCATTTAGCATTGCCAGCGTTGTTTGCAATTAATGCACAAGCGGCATGTGATTTTATTCCTGTTGGTTTATCGCTTGCTGAAGCCAAGCAAGATACGGTGAGAGTGGGTGTGCCATCTGTATTGGTTAGTCGTTTTTTAACAGGTGCACCAACAGTATTAATCGCATGGGCGGTTTCGTTATTTATATACCAATAAATTGTTTTAAAGGTCAGGGCATCTGCCTGCTAATTTAAAACAATGGTAGAAATAAAAATCCTGTATTAAGTGTAAAGATAAGAAGGTTAATCATGTCAAATGTTATCTATCATGCAAAAATTGATCAAATTGGTGCGTTTGCCCAAGAAGCATTAGCTGACGGTATGTTAATCCTGTTTAAAAACGGTGCGCCTGCTGATTTAGCGGACTACTGTTTTGTTCATAGTCATGATGATTTAAAACTGGAATTACAAGTGGGGCAGATACTTCAATTAGGCAATCATATTTATAACATCACATCGGTTGGCGAAGTTGCTAATGTTAACTTACGTGAATTAGGTCATATCACATTAAGATTTGATGGTAATAGCCAAGCCGAATTACCCGGAACTGTTCACGTAAAAGGGGAAATTCCTGCGCAACTTTTTGTGGGTGATGAAATTAGAATTTTAAATGATTAAGGAATATAAAAATGAAAAAAGTAGCAGTTGTTATCGGTGGTGGTCAAACTTTAGGTGAGTTTTTGTGCAAAGGTATCGCTGATGCAGGATACCAAGTTGTTGTTGCTGATTTGAATATTGACAATGCGAATAAGGTAGCGGAAGCCATTAATCAAAAACATGGTGCTGGCTCAGCTCAAGGGTTTGGGGTTGATGCTACCAACGAAGAAAGTGTAATCCAATTAGCACAAGATGTTGATAGTACATTTAAACATGTTGATTTAATGGTATATAGTGCAGGTGTTGCAAAAGCTTCACCTATTAGCCATTTTACATTGACCGATTTTCAATTATCGGTGAATGTTAATCTTACAGGCTATTTTTTATGCGCGCGTGAATTTGCTAAATTGATGATCAAATATAATACTCAAGGTCGAATTATTCAAATTAATTCAAAATCAGGCAAAGTTGGTAGCAAACATAATTCAGGATACAGTGCGGCTAAATTTGGTGGAGTTGGGTTAACACAGTCTTTAGCTTTAGATCTTGCTGATCATGGTATCACTGTTAATTCGTTGATGCTGGGTAATTTATTAAAATCACCAATGTTTCAATCATTAATACCACAATACGCTAAAAAATTAGGTATTCCAGATGATCAAGTAGAGCAAGTTTATATTGATAAAGTGCCACTTAAACGCGGTTGTGATTATCAAGATGTGCTAGATGTGCTGCTATTTTATGCAAGTGATAAGGCTTCTTATTGTACAGGGCAATCTATTAATATTACTGGTGGGCAAGTAATGTTTTAGTTAAGATGATATGCGAAAATTAAACCAAACAATTTTCGCATATTTTGTACCTAACATATAATGGAGAATAACCATGAATATGAGTAATACTTTAATTGTAATTGCACTTATTGCTTGGTGTCTTCAAATTGTATTTAGCTGGCTACAAATTCGGCGCTTTAATCAAGCCTTTTTAGCGATGAACAAAGGGGCTTATTTAGGTATTGGTCGTAGCAAAACAAAACGATTTAGACCAAGAGTATTAATAGCTATTTCATTAGATGAAAATCAGGTGGTTATTGACTCTGTATTAATGAAAGGTATTACTGTTTTTGCCTCACCAAAGCCCATCATTCAGCTACATGGATTACCTATTGCTGATATTATGCCTGAAAACGTTTTCCCCAATGATATTGCGTGTCAAAGTGCCTTGACTGTGGCATTAGCCACAGATAAAAAATAACTAACTTTTATTCTGAAAAATATTCCCTTTCATTATGAAATAATATATTTTAAAGTAATACGATTTATATATGCATGCTAATGATGATGGGATTTTATTATGAAAGTGAAGCAACGACAAACAGCGATTTTAGAATACCTGCAAAGTAACGGGCAAGCTAGTGTAGATGAATTGGTTGAGCATTTTAAAACAACAGGAACAACAATTCGTAAAGATCTCACACAACTTTATGCAAGTGGTTTAGTTTTGCGTACTTATGGTGGTGCAATGTTAAATCGAGAGCTTGGAGATAGAGCTATTGATCACAAAACTTATATTAATACCGCACAAAAAAAAGCTATAGCAGAAGAGGCCGCAAAGCTGATTCATGAAGGAGATTCAATTATTTTTGACGCCGGAAGCACCGTTGCACAAATGATTCCAACGCTAGCTAAATTTAATAACCTCACGATTATGACCAATAGTTTGCATATGGTTAATGAATTGGTTGCGAACGATAATGATCAAACTATTATTTTAACGGGAGGCACGTTTCGTCGAAAATCAGCCTCTTTTCATAGCAACAATGCATTAGCTATTGCCGCATTTGAATCTTATACCTTTGATATGTTATTTATGGGGGCTGATGGTGTTGATTTAGTTGGTGGCGTCACAACGTTTAATGAAAGTTACCATGGTAGTGTGGCAATGAGTAAGGCTGCTGCAAAGTTAATTTTATTAGTTGATTCATCAAAATTTGGTCGTCGTAGCCCCAATGTTGTGTGTGATTTAAGTGCTGTTCATACAATTATCACCGACGATAATTTAGATAATAGGTACTTTGAAGCGCTAACACAAAAAGGAATTAACCTAATTAAAGTGAAAATAAACGGAAAATAAATCACATTAAATTATAATTTTTACACAATAGATTATTTTTGCCATCAAAATTAGACTAATTTTTCATTAATTATTTAATTGTATAATAGTTAAAATTTTGTCAATCTCTTTTTTATCTAAGCTATTTTTAACAAACTATCGTATTGCCTAATAAGCGCATTATTAGGTACTTTGTTCTATGCACAAAAAAGTTCTATGCACAAAAAAGTGATATTTATTGTGTTTATCGTTATTTTTATCCCGTTTATTGTTGATTTAGTGTAGTACTATCGCATTGATTTCTTAAGTGTGCCTAACAAGTGATCAGTCCATGTTTTATCTTTACAAAACTTAACAAAAAAGTTGGTTAAATAAGGCTTATTTTTGTTTATAATTGATAATATTTAGAAAAATGGAATTAATAACCAATAAGTTATAACAGGTAATGGTGGAATGAATAGTCATACTAATTTGTCTTTTGTACAAAAAATTAATTTTATAAAAAACGTAAAAACAGATTATCAAAGTACATTGTCGGCGTTGTCCAAATGGAATATTAATCGTTATACGTTATCAATATCAGGTGCTTTATTGGGCTTAATGGTATCAACCAATGCTACTGCATTATCAGCAACAACCTCTAATGTGATACAAGGCAGTGCTCCTTATTTAAGCTTGGACAATGGTGTAACGAAAATAATGAGTGAAGACGGCTTGCTCAGCATTAAATTACCTGATGGTAGCCTGTATATTGCTCCAGGTGAAAATAGCGAATTATATCCTAATGCCAAAGTTGATAATTCAAGCTACACAAATCCTATAGCATTACCTAGCGAAGTAAAAACATTTGCTGATATTCAAACATTTGTACCATTAACAGATAATACGCATTACCCAAGTATTGAGCTAAGTAACTTAATCGGCGAGCCACATAATTATTGGGGCGATGCTGATGGAGATGGTAATGCCAGTGCGACAGGTAAGCTAAAAGTCAAATGGTTAGACGCTGATGATAAAGATATTACTGCCGAAATTAAAGCTAACCCTAATAGATTATTAAACGGCTGTGATGTACCTTACCAACTCACTATGACGGCAACTAATGGTACATTATCAACAGAGTATGGTTTGCCACAAACCAGTACTTTTAATGAGATTAGTCATACTTATTATTTGGGCAATAAGGCAGATATACCGACAAGCTGTTATGCATTGCCTAACACTCGATATGATAGCCAACGCGCGGCATCAGATGGCCCTGATTGGGTAGTAAATGCAGGGTTTAAAATTCATTCTGCTGATAAATTAACCGAGAACTTTCCAACGACAGGGACAAATGGTATACATTTCTTTTTATTATTAACGGGTATAACACCAGAGCAAGTTGTTGCCGCAAATGGTACTACTGTTCATGCAGAGAGTGGTCATGGCGTAACTTTATCGCTTTCTGCAGCCGAAGTGAATTGGAATTACTCATATACTTGGGAAGATCAAGAGCGTTGGGATGCGAGGCCGATAAACCCGAAAACTGGCGTTAAGATAAAGTTAAATGGACCAACTCGTGATTCAAGAGATAAGCGTTTTTCGCCATCAGTATTTAAAATTTACGCTGATAGCAATCATACCCATTTACTTTATAGCTTTAAGATAGAGCGTTGGTATATAAATAATCCTCCCTCCTCCGATGAATATGGACAGCCAGTCTATGAAAATATGACATTTGAAAAAGCTACAATGTTTTGCCAAGAGCTAGCTAGTGGCTATCGTATCACTAGAGCTAATGATCTCACAAATGCCAATTTTGAGGGATGGGATGGTGGTGTAATGGGGACGGAAAGTTACGGTTATCAACGACGTGTGAGTTTTAAGCGTGGAGGTCGTTGGATAGGCGGTTTATTTAGTGAATGGGGGAGAATGGCTAGTTTTTTTAAAGGGCAGGGTAATTATGATGATGAGGAGGATTGGGGTAGTGAGGAATCGGCTCTACAGAACAGTGACTATGCGATTACTTGGGGAGATGATCTCTATTGGACAAATTCTCTATTAAATAATAACTATCTTTTGGTTAGCCCAATAGACGGAAGCCTAACTGATGGAAGATGGGGGGAAAATACTGTGCTAGCTGCATGCGTATCTCCTTAAGCTTATACAAAAAGCGATTAACCTACTTAAAGTGCAGATAAATGGAAAATAAATAACATAAAATTGTAACTAAAAAAGTTGGTTAAATAAGGCTTATTTTTGTTTATAATTGATAATATTTAGAAAAATGGAATTAATAACCAATAAGTTATAACAGGTAATGGTGGAATGAATAGTCATACTAATTTGTCTTTTGTACAAAAAATTAATTTTATAAAAAACGTAAAAACAGATTATCAAAGTACATTGTCGGCGTTGTCCAAATGGAATATTAATCGTTATACGTTATCAATATCAGGTGCTTTATTGGGCTTAATGGTATCAACCAATGCTAC
>NZ_LZGX01000112.1:0-34390 GCF_001690825.1 Gilliamella sp. Fer1-1 | reverse complement strand
GAACAAATTTTGACCCTATTATTTTGGAAAATGCGTTCAATGAATATTCATTACAAAAGCCGTGGTTATATTACCAAGTTCGAGATGTTAGAACATATATTGACACATTAACACGAACAACAAAAGGAAAAATTGAAGGTCATACGCCGTCATTTAATTTTATAAAACACAACGCACTACATGATGCAATGTTCGATGCAGAGCAAATGTGTGTTGCATATGAAACAAATAACTCAAAGAATTAACGCCAAATTTGGCGAAAAATATTAAATTAATTTAGATAAAAATTATGTATTACACAACAAAAGAAGCTGCGAGTTATATAAAAGAGCATCCAACTAATGTTAGGGCTAAAGCATCAAAAGGAATTATCAAGGGATACAAGCGTAACGGCAAAAAAGGACACTGGCTTTTTGAGAAGGAAGATCTTGATAATTACATAAAAAGAAATCAAAATGACACCTCGCAAGAGGTGCTGCGACATAAAGAGTTTGAGGAGTTTAAAAAATGTCAAAGCAACCAATTAAATTATACAAACGAGGGGAAATCTGGCACTACGCGTATAGCTCACCGAATGGTACCGGAAGAGTACGCAAAAGCTCTGGGACTAGCGATCAGCAAAAAGCATTAGAGCTAGCTGCTCGTGAATATGATACAAGCTGGCGAGTGGCAAAATTGGGTGAACGACCAGAATATACTTGGATAGAAGCTGTTGTTGTCTGGTTAAACGAGAAACCAGAAAGAAAGGAAAATAAAAATTACGATCTAATTTGGCTGGATAAATATTTAGCTAATAAATGTATTTCAGAAATTGATCGCAATTTAATAAACTTTATCAAAAAAGAAAAACAGGAAACAGGTGTAAAAAACAGAACTGTTAACGGTGTACTGCAACAAATTAGAGGCGTACTTAATTGCGCATATGAGAATGATATGATTGATAAAGTACCCGCTATAAAAATGTTACCAGAACCACCACCAAGACAAGTTATGCTAACACCGAATCAGGAAAAAAGGCTTGTTGATGAACTACCTGATCATTTAATACCTATTGTTCTTTTTGCACTAGCAACAGGTTTAAGAATGAGTAATATCACAGGCCTTTTGTGGGAAAATGTTGATATTAAAAATCGTCATGCATGGGTTAACATCGGTAGCGGTAAAGTAAAAACCAAAGGAATTGGTATTCCATTAAACAGCGTTGCATTGTATGTTTTAGAAAATTTGCAAGGCAAACACCCAACAAATGTTTTTACTTACAAAGGTAATCCAATAAAGCGCGCTAATTCAAAAGAATGGAGAAACGCTCGTAAAAGAGCAGGCCTACCCCATCTTAGATTTCACGATTTAAGGCATGTTTGGGCAAGCAGACACTCAATGAATGGTACTCATCCACACGCGCTACAGGATTTAGGAGCGTGGAGTAAAGCTGATACAGTTAGAAGATATGCTCACTTATCTTCTAGGCATTTACTAGTAGCTTCGGAAAATGCGCTATCAGAAAGTGCCACAAATTTGACACAAAGAGTATTGCAATAAAAAAAGCACTTTTGCGGAGTGCTTTAATCGATTGATATTCTTAAAGAATTGGCGGAACGGACGGGGCTCGAACCCGCGACCCCCTGCGTGACAGGCAGGTATTCTAACCAACTGAACTACCGCTCCGCTTTTTAGTCACTTAGATGAAGAACATCTAAAGTAGGCGCAATATTAAAGATTATTTTTAGTCTCGTCAATAAAAAATTTTAAATTGAAATTTAATTGAATACAAAACAATCATTGCAACGAATTCCATAATGCACCGCCACATTTTTTATCAATTTTCTTCAAAACTGCCTCATGTTCAAAAAGCTCATCTTCTGTTGCTTTAATGACTTTTAAAGGAACCCCATTACGCTCTACTCTTTTTATTGCATTAGGTTCAGATGAAGATAAATTATTGTCTTCTGAACTAAAAGATAACGTCGTTTGTCCCCCTGTCATAGCTAAATAAACTTCAGCTAGAATTTCGGCATCTAATAAAGCACCATGCAACGTTCGATGAGAATTATCGATCTGATAGCGTTCACATAATACATCTAGGTTGTTACGTTTACCTGGAAATAGGCGCCTTGCCATAGACAGGGTATCAGTAACAAGACAATGATCAGCAGTTTTAAAATCTAGCCCACAAAGACGAAATTCATAATCCATAAAGCCTACATCAAACGAGGCATTGTGAATGACTAATTCGGCACCATCAATAAATTTAATAAAATCGTGGGCAATATTTTTAAAAATAGGTTTATCTTTAACAAATTCATCACTTATACCGTGGACTTTAAAAGCATCCTGATCAATCAAACGTTCTGGGTTAATATAAACATGGAAATGATTACCCGTTAATCGGCGATTTATGACTTCAACGGCACCTATTTCAATAATCTTATGACCTTCATAATGATTATTACCCTCTTGATTCATACCTGTTGTTTCTGTATCTAATACGATTTGGCGTGTAGGATTATGTATCACTTTCTTCTCTTTTATATCAGTAATTGGGGAAAAACGTTTTTAATGGTATAGTCTAACACCAAAACCCTTTAATGTTGATACCTGATACCTATAGATGAAATAAGGTCAAATGGTTAAATTGGTGGGGGGAAATCAACAAACAAAATAAAGCCCAATTATTGCATGCTTTCAATTGGAATAAAAAATTTAACTAAAACAACAAACTTGATCAACAATATTGAGAAAAGAAATCAGAACATGCTAAAAAAGATAGAAATATATACAGATGGTTCTTGCCTTGGTAATCCAGGTCCTGGTGGTTATGCGGCTATTTTAAAATATAAAGAAACTGAAAAAATATTATCAGAAGGTTTTTTTAAAACAACGAATAATCGCATGGAATTATTAGCTGCGATTGTTGCTTTAGAAAAATTAAAACATCCCTGTCAAATTGAACTATATTCTGATAGCCAATATTTGCGTAATGGGATTATCAATTGGGTAAATGGCTGGAAAAAAAATGGCTGGAAAACAGCCAACAAAAAACCCGTAAAGAATGTCGACTTATGGAAAAGGCTTGATGAATTAGTGCAACCTCATAAAATTGAGTGGATTTGGGTCAAAGGTCATGCAGGGCATATTGAAAATGAACGTTGTGACATTATAGCTAAAACACAAGCTCAATCCCCTACTTTACAAGATATGATATTTGAACAATCTGTAGATAATTAACTTATAAAATAGTGTTATTCAACAAATATAAATTAACTTGCTTTAGAAAAATAACTAATGGTATAAACGTAATATGTATCAATTACATAGTATTAAATCCTTAAAAGACAATTATATTTGGATTCTAACTAATCCTAATAATCAAGCTGTGATTATAGATCCTGGCGAAGCTGAACCTGTGATTAATTATATTAATAAACATCAATTATTACCCCTTGGAATTTTAATTACTCATCACCATATCGATCACACTGGGGGGGTATATGAATTAAAAAATCAATATCAAAATATTGAAATCTACGGCCCTAGCGAAATTGATTTACCAATTAATTATCTTGTTAATCAAAATAGCGTTTGTATTGGTGATTTTAATTTTACTGTCATTGCTGTACCAGGGCATACTCTTGGTCATTTAGTGTATTACTGTAAGCCTTTTTTGTTTTCTGGAGATACTTTATTTTCAGCGGGTTGCGGTAGAGTTTTTGAAGGGACTTATCAGCAAATGTTAGATTCGTTAAATCATTTAAAAAAACTACCTAACGATACTTTAGTTTGTGCAGGGCATGAATATACTCTATCCAATTTAGCATTTGCCTCTCAAATGCTACCCGATGATGAAAACATCAAAAGCTACTTAAATTCGATCTCAAAACAATCGCAAACATTACCGTCTATTTTGTCTAAAGAAAAACAAATTAATTTATTTTTGCGATGCCATGAAAATCAATTGCAAAATAAATTCAATTTTAACAATGAATTAGATTTGTTTGTTTTTTTTAGGAGCCAAAAAGACATTTTTTAGGTATAATACCGAACTCAATTTAGATGAAAACTTACGAACCAATGAAAAAGTTATTAATATTTACAGCGTTATGTTTGTTTTTAATCGCATGTCAACATAATGGACCGCGATATAATCCTATAGTTAAAATAAAGTATTCCAGAAACACAGCTAATAATATAAATAGTTCTCGTAATTATGCATCTATCACGCAAAATCCATGGCAATATATGCTTAATCAAATTGACGCATATATTCCAGAAAATAGTCGCGTTAATGCAGAGAGAGAACGATTATTACGTAATCCTAAAGGATTTGAAACGATTGCTTCACGTTCAGAGCCTTATGTCTATTACATAATAAATCAACTTCGTAAAAATAATCTACCTGCTGAACTAGCTTTAATTCCTCTTATTGAAAGTGCTTATGATCCACTTGCAACATCATCAGCACAAGCAGCGGGATTATGGCAATTTGTTCCAATTACAGCTAAAGAATACGGACTACAACAAAGTAGTTCATTTGATGCTCGTCGGGATCTTATTGCATCCACTAACTCGGCTATTTCTTTGTTGCAAAATTTAAATAACCGTTTTAACGGCGATTGGTTATTAACTTTGGCGGCTTATAATGCTGGTGAAGGTCGAATAAGAAGAGCCATTGAAAAAAATCAGGCTAAAGGTTTACCAACTAATTATTGGGCACTAGAATTGCCGACAGAAACTATGCATTATGTCCCTAAAATTTTAGCAATTATTGATATTGTTAAGAATAATAAACGATATGGAATTAAGTTACCTGATTGCAATTATGAAAACTCACTTGTTAGAATTGATATATCTAAAAATATTTCGTTAGCTAAAATTGCTAAATACTCTAAGTTATCACTTGATGAGTTAACAACATATAATGCAGGGTATGTGCAACAAACAGTAAATGGTCCTTTCCATTTGCTTGTTCCTTATGCTCATGCGGCAGATTTATTTAAAAAATTACAAGCAGATAACCTTGTTGTCAATGAGGTTACAGAACTTCTACAAGATACTCCTCGTACTAATATGCCATTTGAATTTAGATCTGGCTTTATGCAAAACAATAGTATTGCACGTAAAGAGAGTTTTTCTAGAAATGTGAAAAAGATTGCCTATCTTGTCAAAGCAGGTGATAGCCTTTACTCCATCGCTCAAAGTTATCGTGTAAAGATTACCGATATATTGCAGTGGAATAATCTTAAGAATTCTAAAGTACAAGAAGGCGATATCTTAACAATCAATCTTGCTAATGCAAATCCAATCTAAAATTGACTAATAGAGGATTATGATCTGAAGCTGTTGTACTAATGATTTCAGCAGCATTAAGTTGTAATCCTCGATAAAAAACAAAATCAAGTGGTCTTCCCATAAATGTTTTTCGAATATCCACAGGAAAATTAACAGGCTTAAGCTCAATTGAGCGCACAAGATGATACAACAAATTTAGTCGCTGTTTGCTCCATGCATTAAAATCCCCTGCTAAAATAACTGGACCGTTATGCTCTTTTATTCGAATTAATAGCATACGTATTTGTTGGCGGTAGGCTTTTACACCAATACTGAAATTTACAGCATGAATATTCGCAACTAATAATTGTTTTTTAGAATTGTTGATAGGATAAATAGTAATTAAAGCAGATTTAGGGACACGAATTAATGGCTCTCTTTCTCTGAAAGAAAAAAGAGAAGCTGGTAATACATCTGAAATTGTCATTACGCCAGCATAAATATCATTAAAACAATATGCTGGAACATGATCGGCAATTTTATTATGTTGTGAAATAAAATTAAGTAACGGTAATGTGGTTTGAGCTTCTTGTAATAAAATCAGTTTAGTTTTATCAGCATGTCGTTTAAGAATATCGATACAGTCAGCTTTTTTTTGTTTAAAAATATTCCAAACTAAAACCGAAAAGGAAGTTTGATCGATTAACGGCTTATTTACTATGATTGGTTGATTAGGCAAGATTAATTCAACTTCATTACTTGCCTGATATCGTAATGTATAATGTCGTTTTTTAAACATCTTTTCCGTTCAACTTATTCTTCAAATATTCATCAAAAGATAAAGTATCACTCTGCTCTTTTTTATTCTGTTTTTCAATAGATAAATTACGTTGTTGAACAAAATCACCATCAGTTAATAATGCTAAAGGCTCAGCAATAAGCTGTTTTCTATATTGACTTGCTAAAGCTAAACCAAATTTTTCCGTGCCTAAATCACTTATTGCTTGCAATGTTCTTGCTGATAAAGTTAATTCGGGTTGATCAAACATTAAGTCTAAATGCTCGCAGACAGTGCGATAGCTTCTTTCATCGTCTTGATGATCTAAAACATCAGCAACACGTAATAAGTCTTTAAATAATTCATGCCCAACTTTAGCCAAAGGCTCTCGATAGCTATCACAACCCATACCGATTTCAAGCCCTGGTTTTCGGCCCTCCATAATAACTCTATTCCAATTTAGTTTAGCACATTCAAGCTCTTGGCTACTCATTTCAGGAGCAGGTGCTAATGCACACCAAATTAAGAAAAGATCAATAAAGCGTATTTGCTCTTCGGTAATACCCACCGGTGAAAAAGGATTAACATCTAATGCTCGCACTTCAATATACTCAATACCACCACGCAAAAGAGCATCTGACGGTGACTCCCCAGCCATTGGTACTCGTTTAGGTCGAATTGGTGCATAAAACTCATTTTCAATTTGTAAAATATTGTCATTTAATTGGCGATAGTGACCATCAACCTTAATACCTAACTTAGCAAATTCTGCTGACTTAGTATGAGTTGCACGTTTTAGGCCTTCAACATAGGTATCTAAATGATTAAACGTAATACCAAGCTGTTTTTGTGCATTATTTGTATACCCTATGTCACTTAATCTTAATGAGGTTGCATAAGGTAAATAACAGTTTCCATTAGTCTGCTCAATAAATGCTTTAGCTTTTTGTGGATCTTGAATAAATGAAGAACACATCGATGGCGATGCACCAAATAAATAAGGAATAACCCAACCGAAACGATAATAATTGCGAATTAGCGTAAAATAGCCCTCCGAAATGACCGCTTTACCTTCTTCGGTATTTTTTACTCCATCTCTTGCTTGCCAAAATGCAGTGGGCAATGAAAAATTATAATGAACCCCCGAAATTGTCTGCATCATTGCGCCATAACGGTTTTTTAACCCTTCTCGGTAAACTGTTTTAAAGCGCCCTTCATTTGAAGTACCATATTGTGCAAGGATAATATCTTCTTCATTAGCAACAAAACAAGGCATGCTTAAAGGCCATATCATTTCATCACCAATATTTACACTAGCATAACGATGCAAATCACGCAAAAATGTCAACATATAGTCAATATTGCTATTAACGGGGGTAATAAACTCTAACATTGATTCGGCAAAATCAGTCGTTATCCACGGATGAGTTAATGCTGCCCCAATTTTTGGCGGAAATGACGTTTTTGACAATGACCCATCAGGCAAAATGCGTAAAGTTTCACGTTCAAGGCCTCGTTGAATACCTTGTAAAATGGTATAGTGTTTTTCTAACCAACTAAGTGCTTTTGAGACATCAGGAATCATAATCTTTCTTTTCCTACATTAAGTTTTTATAAGGTTAATATTATCATAATTTACTCGTTACTATAGATCATTTTGGCATTTTGTGAATGGCTAAAATAAATAACGCGTGTTGTAGAAATAAAATAAAAAATAATGCTACCTATTATCAATAGTCAAAACTATCGAGATAAATTTTTATCTATTGCATAGATAGTATTTACTAATCATAATTGAAATCATGATCAATAGAGTAAACATTATGCCTACTTTGATGCCATTCTCTTGTGGTTATGTACTTAAGGTTTGAGGATATTTACATGAACACATTGTTTTCGACATATAGCCACTTTTTTGGCATTAATATTAAGAGAAATAAAGCAATAGAAATTAGAAAAGCCATAATTCATAATTTTAGAAAGCCTTTTATAAAAAAAGATATAAAAACGCATGGTCCTTTATGGAGTCAATATATTTCGCCTCAAGGGGCAATTGATATTAATCATCTTGATATAGATAAAAACATATCGGGTTATGTGTTAATTGATGGAAAAGGCAACAATCTACATCTATTTTTATCTTCTTTAGAAAAGTTTTTATCCTATCTTGAAAATAGAAATGATGGGATATTTCCGCCCATTTATTTTGTAAATAAAGATTTTACTTTTTGCCTTGCTGAAAATGGAGAACGTGGTTCAATGAGGCCAATTTATGTTTATAAAGGTACGATAATCTAAAATTAATAAAAAATAATTATCAATTTGGGCATTAAGGCACAGCTACTATTACCTATATATCAATATAGGAATCAAATGTATTATGTGGCAATGAACCAAGAAATATCCGATTTGAATCATTCCACAATGATTAATTGATAGTAATAGACTTGCTCGTTTGCTTCTCAATCATTTGCCGTGCAAATACGATACCACCTACCCCAACATCTTGTTAAAGCAATCAGTGCTCCATAGGTGGTTCAATAAATTAGAGACAATTTCATGAACTGGGATTATCGCTGTTTTATATTTAAATTTACGATTAGGTTGTCGCTTTACTACATAAAACTGGCGATTTAAAAAACTTGTTGGCTATGCTTTTTAAAACCAAAATTTAGATAATGCTAATAGTTACACCTAGCATTTATTCAACAACTCTAGCGCTGAACTTATGGAAAAATTAAAGCTTTTTATTTTCATGTGCACTCTTTTTTTTCAACAAAATTAAAACTTCCATATGAGCAGTATGTGGGAACATATCAAATAATTGCGATTTAGTAATTTGATAATTATTTAACCATTTTAAATCTTCAACAAGTGAAGATAAGTTACAACTTGAATACATAATATAATTAGGCGACATTTGTTCTAAATACTGTGAAAGCATTTTGCCAGCTCCCCGCCTTGGCGGATTTAGCAATACTAAATCAGGAATCTTTTGTTCAGCAATAGCATACTGGGTAGCATCAAGCGATTTAAAAATTAACTGTTTAAATCCCAGATTATTAGCAGATTTTGTTGCGCACTCAATTGCATCTGGGCTAATTTCAATCCCTGTTAATTGAATATTTTTCTTTATTCCTTGGCTGACACAACTTAATCCAAAACCACCTACGCCACAAAACAGATCCCAAATAGAATAGATAGGTAAATTTGCAATCCAGTCACTTGCTGTTTTATAAAGATTGCTAGCAACATCAGTATTAGTTTGAAAAAAGCTTTTAGGTTTAATAAAAAGAGGAACACCATTTAAGGTCATGGGTAGGAATGGGCTCTTTGTTAAAACTAACTCTTCGTCGCCTTCTAATATTGCCGCATGATTAGGTTGTATATTTATTGATACCACCAATAAGTTTTGAATTTTTTCTTGTAATTGTTTGAAAGAATTATTTATTCTATCAACAAACTTGTGCGATTTTAAAATAAATCGGATCATAAAACAGATTTTATCATCTATTTTACTTTCGGTAATGATAACAAATTTTAACTCCCCTTTCCGCTTATTGATGTTATAAGGCACAAGCTCTTGTTTACGGATGAAAGTTCGAACCAGTTTTAAAATATTTTGCATACTATTTGAGTAAAGAGGACAATCACATAAATCGACCATCTCATTTTCCGTTTGTATACCCAAAATAGGTTTTTCAACAGTACCTAGCACCGCCATTTTTGCTTTATTACGAAAAGCAGTTTCATGGCTAGCAAATGGTTCTTTGACGTCGGTTGGTTTAAACTGATTTAATTGTTGTAACAGCTTATTTTGTTTTTCGGCTAATTGTATGTGATATGGGCGGTCTAACCACTGGCAAGAAAAACATTTTTTTTGCTGATAAAAACGACATTGCATTAATATAAAAACCTTTTTTATAATGAATTATTATGGATTGAATTCACTCTAATAGATAAGTATTGTTTTTTATTTTATACTAAAACATATAGCTTCCTGAAACTTTTTTACAAAAATATTAAGTAAAATACCCATTTAATCCGCTAGTATGATTTGACGAAATAGCGGTGTATGATAGGATATTGTCATTACTATTACAGGAAGAATTTAATGTCTATTAAGTTAAAAACCCCCGCAGAAATCGAAAAAATGCGCATAGCTGGTAAGCTGGCGGCTGAAGTTTTAGAAATGATTGAAGCCTATGTAAAACCAGGCATTAGTACAGGTGAATTAGATAAAATTTGTTACGATTATATTATCAACGTACAAAAAGCCATACCTGCTAATATTGGTTACCATGGTTATCAACATACGAGCTGTATTTCAATTAATGATGTTGTTTGCCATGGCATCCCGAGTTTTGATAAAAAGCTGAAAGATGGTGATATTTTAAATATCGATGTGACTGTTATCAAAGATGGTTTTCATGGCGATACCTCTAGAATGTATATTGCAGGAAAGCCAACAATTGCAGGTGAAAAGCTATGCCAAGTTACCCAAGAAAGTCTCTACGAAGCAATTAAAATCATAAAACCAGGTATTCGTTTAAAAGAAATTGGTAAAACGATACAAAAGTATGTAGATAAGTTCGGTTTCTCATCGGTACGTGAATATTGTGGCCATGGTATTGGTGAAGTCTATCATGACGAACCACAAGTTTTACATTATGATGCAGATGATGGCGGTGTCATTTTAAAACCAGGTATGACCTTTACGATTGAACCTATGGTAAATACTGGTGACTGGCGCACTCGAACCATGAAAGATGGTTGGACTGTCAAAACGAAAGATCATGGTCTTTCTGCGCAATATGAACATACCATTTTAGTGACAGACAACGGTGTTGAAGTGTTGACGCTACGTAGCAACGAAGATTTTCCTCGTATTATTGAACACTAAGTAAAAAAAGATTCAACAATATGTTATTGTTGAATCTCCCCATTTTATAAATCTCTATCTATAATATTTATATTAGCGTTTTTTTGCGCTAACTTTTTATTTAACTCATCTATTTTACTTCTATGTATATCTTTTTTCAGAGATTTAATATAAGCAGCACAGGAAATTGCAGTCCCCTGATTTGTACTTAACAACATTATCAGCAATCTCTTAAAAATTCGTTCTAATTTAAATTTCATAGCGCTTAGTTTTTAATACAATAATGTGTATAACTTGCGTCGATAACCGCTTGCTAGTGGATTACTTGTACCTAGTGCTGCAAGTAAATCAAGTAACGCTTTTTTTAACTGTCCGTCACCAGCATTAAGATCTTTAGTTAATGGGTTAAAAAGCAATTCAAGTGCTTCCTCATGGCGGCCTACCGACATTAATTGTGACGCTAATTGAATCATAAGTTCAATATTGCCTGGTTGCTTGGCTAGTTGATTTTGTAACTGCTGAAGCTCTGGTGAATTAGCCGCTTGTTCAAGCAGTTCGATCTCTGCTTGCAAACTATGATAATCAGCACCTTGATCTTGCAAAGGGATGGTTGCAAGCACTTCTTTTGCTTCGCTTAATTGTTTTAATTGTATATACGCTTTTATCAACAATAGTGCAATATCAGTTCTTGGCTTACCTAGATGGTCAGTTAACGATTTCCACGTCTCTTTTAATAAAGGCAAAGCTTCTTGATATTTTTTTTCATTAAATAAATTTTGTGCTTCAACTAACTTAAGTTCATCCTCATTCGGCAGCACTTTTTTTAGAAAATCATTAATTGCTTCCTCAGGTTGTGGCCCCTGAAATCCATCAACAGGTTGCCCATTTTGAAATAAGTAAACGGTTGGGATCGCTCGTAATCCAAATTGAGCTGCGAGCATTTGTTGCTCATCACAGTTAACACTCGCTAAAATAAATTGCCCATGATGTTGATTAGCTAATTTAGTTAATATTTGAGTCATCGCCTCATAATTTGGACTTCTTGCTGACCAAAAATAAAACAACACGGGAGATTGAGATGATCGTTCAATCACCTCTTGAATATTTTGCTCATTAACATCAAAAATAAATTGATTTTGCATATTATGTCCTAGGGATATGATGAGTTATTACTTATTGTTTAGAATTTTATCCATTAATCTATCAGGAAGCAAACGTTTAGCAATAGCTGCTATCTTAGTTATTTTTGTTACCCTGTAACGGATTTTTGGCTTAGTGTGCTCTAACGCATGATATAAATAAGGTAAAATGGCTTCAGGCGGTAAAGTGAACCGTTTAGCTATAGGCGGATTTTTTACAATTTTTTCTTTTTCAACCTGATTAACATTATTCGAAAAGTAAGTTTTTAATGGTCCTGGCTCAATTAAACAAACCTTGATATTGGTCTTAGCCAATTCCAATCTTAATACATCAGACCACGCTTCTAATGCATATTTACTCGCTGAATAAGCCCCTCGCCCAGGCGTTGCAACTATTCCAACAATAGAACTTGTTTGAATAATACGCCCTTTATTTTGTGCCAGCATGGCAGGAAGTAATAATTGCGTCAACTGATGTACACCAAAAAAATTCGTAGAGAATTGAGATTCCAACTGTTCACGGCTGATCGTGTTTAATCGTCCATAAACACCAAAACCGGCATTATTAAATAACGCATATAATTTACCTTCTGTTAAGGCTATAACCGTTTGGGCAGCTTGTTTAACTGATTCTGGATTATCAAGATCAAGCAACACTGTTTCAAACCCTTGCTCGATAAGTTTTTGCTGATCTGATAATTTTCGACACGACGCTATAACACGATAACCGCGTTTTTTTAATGCAATTGCCGAAATAAGCCCTATTCCACTTGAGCACCCTGTGATAAAAATTGTTCGCAATTTCAGCTCCGATTGATTCATATATTGTCAAATTTATCTTCTCAAATTATGATAGCATATCTAAATTAAAGTTACCCAAACAAAGCCCAGAGGATCGTATGAAAATCGCCATTATTGCAGCCATGGAAGAAGAAGTCGCCATTTTAAAAAGTAAAATCACCAATTATCATGTTGAACACTATTTAGGTTGTGATTTTCACTGTGGGCAAATTGCGGGCTGTGACATTGTGTTACTGCAATCAGGTATTGGTAAAGTCGCTGCAGCATCAGGAACAACATTATTATTAAACAATTATAAAGTTGATGCCGTTATCAATACAGGGTCGGCTGGCGGGCTATCTTCTAGCCTCAATATTGGTGATATTATTGTTTCAAAAGATGTTTTTTACCATGATGTTGATTTAACCGCTTTTGGCTACAAACCAGGGCAAATGTCTGGTTGCCCTGTGGCATTTGCCGCAGAGCCTAAATACCAATCATTAGCTAAAAATTGTATCGAAAAACACGGCGTTAATGCAATTGAAGGTTCTATTGGTAGTGGCGATGCATTTATCAATGGTAAAAGCAATTTGGCAAGAATAAAACAAACTTTCCCTCATGCCATTGCTGTTGAAATGGAAGCTGCTGCCATTGGGCATGTTTGTTGGCTATTTAAAGTACCATTTGTCGTTGTTCGAGCTATTTCAGATAATGGAGATAGTGAATCTGCTGTTGATTTTCAAGCCTTTTTAAAATTAGCCGCAAAACAATCGTCGTTGATAGTTGAAGCAATGCTAAGTGAGCTTGCGTGAATTATCTTTTCTGGTTTGACATATTAGGAACTATTGTATTTGCTATTTCTGGCGTATTATTAGCAGCCAAAAAAGAAATGGATCCCATTGGCGCTTTAGTTTTAGCTGTCATCACCGCCATTGGTGGTGGTACCATTCGCGATATAGTTTTAAATCATGGACCAATCTTTTGGATCTCTGATTCGACTGATTTGTATGTTGCTATCGTTACCTCGTTAGTGACAATGCTTTTATTACGTTATTCACCTTCAATCACAATACCTAAATGGTTATTTTCTGTATTAGATGCTATCGGGCTTGCTGTATTTGTAGGCATCGGTGTGAATAAAGCCATTGACTCTAATGTAAACAGCTTAGTAGCTGTATGTATGGGAGTAATGACGGGTGTTGGTGGCGGTATTCTTAGAGATGTGCTAGCTCGAGATATTCCAATGGTATTTAAAACCGACATTTATGCTACGGCTTGCTTAATTGGCGGTGCTGCTCATGTTACCGCCTATAATGCACTAAAACTCCCATTGGAATATTCAACATTGATTGGTATTATTACCACGCTTATTATTCGATTATTGGCTATTTATCGTAAACTCGCTTTACCTATTATTGGATTAAAAAATACTTAAATCTCAAAATTAAACCTACCTACACGCAACCAATAATTAAGAGCAATATGGTTTAAATAAAGATTTACGCCAGCCTGTTAATAATTCAGGCTCATTACCCTTTTTGTCTACTTTCCATTTTACATACTGATTAATTAAGCGCCGTGAAAGCAATAAATCCTTATTAAGCTTTGTTTTTAAAGAAATAGTCTGTGCTGCTTGTTTTAGTTCTTCGGTAATTTTTTTATAATCGGGGTAACTATTCACTCGGCAAATAGTTAAAATTTCGGGTGTAGGGGCAACTAAAATATCTAAAATTGCTTGCCCATATAGCCGAATTTCCTTCCCCTTTACACCTAGCTTGTCAAGTTCAGCTAATGAAGTGGGCAAGTAACGAGCTATTTTCCATAATACTTCTTCACGAATCACAAAATTTAAAGCAATATCTTGCTCTTTGGCCAATTTGTATCGCCAACTCGCTAATTTATACAATTGCCCTAAACTTTTACCTTTCATTTGCCAACTATTTTTAATGTTTAAATAAGCATCGTTTGGATCTATTATTTCACATTTCCGATCTACTGCCATTTGGCACTCTTGATAAGCTGCTTGTAAATAATGATTAGTAGTTAATTTTTCCTTTAAAATGTTGATTAATGGAAAAAGATATAATACATCGTTAATAGCATAGTTACACTGCTTTTCAGTTAAGGGTCGTTTTAACCAATCTGTTCGAGTTTCACTTTTATCAAGCTCAACTTCTAAATATTTTTTTACCAAGCTAGCATAACCACTACTTAAAGGATTATCTAAAAAAGAAGCTAATATTTGGCTATCGATGATTGGAGTTGGCACAATACCAAAATGATGAAGAAAAACTTCAATATCCTCACTGCACGAATGAAAATATTTTTCAATTTTAGGATCATTTAACATCACTAAAAAAGGTTGCCAATCAGTAATATTAATAGGATCAATTAACGCAGCACATTTACCATCAAACACTTGTAATAGTCCTAAGTGAGGATAAAAAGTTCGAGTCCGAACAAATTCAGTATCTAAAGCAATTGCTGAGCTATTTTCAATTTTTGAACAATAATCAGCTAACTGATTATTAGTTACAATAAGTTGATAAGACAAAATCAAACTCCTATTAAAATATGTTTATTCTTTGTGTATGCTTTTATCAAATTCTATATCAATTACTACAATCTCAGAACGTGTCATTAGTCGAATTGGTGGCCCCCAAAACCCATACCCGCTACTGACAATACTAGTAAAATGATGATTTTGATACAAACCATAAGTATTTTTATACATTAATTTTTCAACGAGATTGATCGGAAATATTTGTCCTGCATGGGTATGGCCAGAAATCATCAAATCAACACCTAATTCTGCTGGTTCATTAAGATCTTTGGGTTGATGATCGAGTAAAATAATTGGTGTATTGGTATCAGTAAACATAATCAAATCGGACAATGATGCCCGTTTCACATCATAGAGAAATGAAGAAAAATCATCTCGGCCAACTATCGTGATACCTAAATCATCAAAAGAAATAATATCATCCTTTAAGACTTTCATACCTGCTTGCCTAAAAGCGCTAATAATATCTTCTTCTCGGTTATTTACTTCATTTGTCGCTAAATACTCATGATTACCGAATATGACATAAGTACCATATTTAGCTTTTAATTGTCGAAATTGCAGATCAAAATCATTTTGGATAAAAGGTTTTAAGCGTTTATCCAATGTATCTCCAGTAATAACAATAAAATCAGCATTAAGCTTATTGACATCATCAACCATTTGTTGAATAAATTGGTGTGTAGTTAACTCATTAATATGAATATCAGAAAGCTGTACAATACGTAAATGCTCGGTATTAGCTGGTTTATTTATCTTAACCTGATAATAAACAATCTTGGGGTTAATTGCCATTTCATGACCAAAGCAAAATAATAATACTACTATAACGATATATGCAATTTTAAGCCATAGATTAGGTTTTACTTGTTTTTTACTTAGCCAACGTACAGTATCAAAAATAAGCAATACAAAAAAGCAACAAATTATTAAGCCAGTAATAGTATTACAAAACAAAGGTAACCAATAAGTTGAAATACCATTCACTATTTTTAAAAAAATGAGCGATAGTCCCGCTATAAAAACAACAATCCAATAAATAAACCGACAACAACCTGTGACATAAAAATCAAACCAAAACAGCCATCGTTTTCCCAGATAGATGGTTGCTAAAACACTAACCACAAATACTATAAAAATAGTAATAAAATTGACAAACCCCATAATTATCCGAGCAGTTGAATATAAAAAAATGCTATAATAACAAAATTAATTTCTATAGTACCAATTAGTTTTATGAATATTAAAAAAGACCAATTGTTCTCAACACCGATTGATAAACTAGGCGATTGGACGTTTGATGATAAAGTTGCCGAAGTTTTTCCTGATATGGTGCAACGTTCTGTTCCTGGTTATTCTAATATCATATCAATGATCGGTATGTTAGCTGAACGATTTGTACAACCCAATTCAACAATTTATGATTTGGGTTGCTCATTAGGTGCTGCTACATTATCTATTCGTCGTCATATTACTCAAGAAAATTGCCAGATTATCGCAGTCGATAACTCCCAACCTATGGTTGAACGCTGTAAAAGGCATATTGAGTCTTATAAATCCAATACACCTGTGGATATAATATGCGATGATATTTGCAACATCAATATGCAAAATGCATCAATGGTGGTGCTGAATTTCACTTTACAGTTTTTAACCCCAAAAAAACGCCAACATGTTTTGAATAATATCTATAACGCACTGAAACCTAATGGCATTTTAGTGCTCTCGGAAAAATTTAGCTTTGGCGATACAACAGTCGATGAATTGTTATTTAATATGCATCATGATTTTAAACGTGCTAATGGCTATAGTGAACTTGAAATCAGTCAAAAACGTAATATGTTAGAAAACGTCATGCTAACAGATACAATCCAAACGCATAAACAGCGACTATCTGAAGCAGGTTTTAGACATATTGATACATGGTTTCAATGTTTTAATTTTGGATCTATTATTGCTATAAAATAGCCAATTAATTTCAGCGCAATTGATAAGGATGAAAAAATGATTGATTTTGGTGATTTTTACCAAATTATTGCAAAAAATAAACTTAGCCACTGGCTAGAAGTGTTGCCAGCTCAGCTCGCAAATTGGCAAAGACAAAATAACGATAACCGCTTCAATCAATGGCTAAATAGTATTAAACACTTACCATCTAAAACCCCTTTTCAAATTGATTTACTACATAGTGTAACTGTCAATAGTGAATACCCTATATCTTCAGGCGAGCAACAACGAATTACCCAACTACTGAAAACCATGATGCCATGGCGTAAAGGCCCTTTTCACTTATATGGTATCGATATTGATACTGAATGGCGTTCTGATTGGAAATGGGAGCGCCTAATTAATCATATCGATAGCCTAGAAGGAAAAATTGTTTTAGATGTAGGTTGCAATAGTGGTTATCATTTATGGCGAATGATTGGTGCAGGGGCAGAACTGGCTGTTGGAATTGATCCAATGGCACTTTATCTATGCCAATTTGAAGCTATTCGCAAACTTTTGGGTAACGATCAAAGAGCGCATTTATTGCCTTTAGGCATTGAGCAACTCCCTAAACTTAATGCTTTTGATACGGTATTTTCAATGGGGGTGTTATACCATCGTAGGTCTCCACTTGATCATTTATTCCAATTAAAAGATCAGCTAGTTGAAGGAGGTCAGTTAATTCTGGAAACTTTAATCATCGATGGAGATGAACATCAAGCATTAATGCCAGGTGATCGCTATGCACAAATGCGTAATGTCTACTTTATTCCATCGGTTCCAACCATGATTAATTGGCTCAATAAATGTGGTTTTTCGGATATAAAAGTGATCGACATTTCACAACCTAGCTTAGATGAACAACGCAAAACTGAATGGATGGAATCGGATTCGCTTGCTGATTTTTTAGATCCTGATGATCCAACCAAAACCATTGAAGGATACCCTGCGCCAATGCGGGCTGTTTTTATCGCTAAAAAATAAGACAAATCAGTATATAGGTAGCCACAGCTGTAATATAACATTACAGTTAAATGTGTAAAAACAACCTAAAATAAGAGTGGCTAGCTTATTACATTTTGATGAAGAATATACAGTTATCCAATGCAAAACACTTTGTAAAATCCTCTAACATATTATTCAATTAAAAGCATATTATTAAATTAAAAGAAAGTTGGTTAGCTACCGACCAGCTTGATGATAGCAATATGTCATCTTATTACCTAAGATAAGATTATCATATTTTAAATGTATGACTTACTTACGAGCATATCTAATGTCTATAATCATCTAACTCAATTATTGTTCTATTAAAATTCCTCTGATCACTTATTCATTTAAATTAGCTTAAAATTTCAGTTTAAATGGTTTGTAAAAATAAAAAGTTAACTAATGTTCGCTGGATATTTATATTCAACTCAAACAATTAGGTATATTACAAGTAGATTTTTTATCCATATAATTATACTATACAAAGATTTTCTGGAAATTATCACTCATTATAAAAAATAAGCTGTCAGAAAATTTATAAAAGCTTTCAGAAAAATAAATGTTTAAACATAATAAATTAATTTCAAAAATTACATATTAAAAATAGGGAATAAACAATGGGATTGCTTAAATTAATCTTGCAGCTACCTTTTTATATTTTGCAAAAAATTGAGGAAATAATTAGCTATTTTATCATTTTTTTATTGGTTTTAATAAAAGGTATTTTTTGGTTATTTAGCCCAATTATTGGCGATATAAAATGGTCAACACCTAGCTGGTTACCTAATGCAAAAGCATTTTATAATAGAATTGGTTCAGCATTAAATAAAATAAAAACCTTAATTGGTGCAAGTATTATTTTTGGGTTCATTGCTTATTTTTCTGGTAATTATACTTATCATTGGTATTTAAACCGTCCTAAACCAATTGAGCCAGCTTCTATTGTTGTTAGTACCTATTATCCTAAATTGAGTGCTCCGACTACAAATCAAGACAGTTTATCGATTAAATTTATTACTGACTCACTTCGTTCTCCTGTTCCGTTAGAATCACTTAATAAAGCAGAAATAACTGAAGGTATTTCCATTTCACCAAATATTGAGGGGCGATGGAAATGGCAGAACGATTCAACCCTAATTTTTACGCCCCAAAATACAACATGGCCACTTGACACTGAATATACTATTGAACTAGATCAGGAAAAATTATTAACTGAAAATAGTAAGCTTAAAGAAAGCCATAAAACTTTTTTTTCACCTGGTTTTAATTATAATTTCAGAAATCATGGTGAACTTTATTCAGATCCAACACAACTTAATACTAGAAATGTTATTAATACAATCGAATTTAGCCATTCTGTTGATAGAGAAAGTTTTGAGAAAAACATCATTTTATCGCTTTATGAAAATAATAACTTCTTAAAAAACATCAATTTTACCGTTACCTATGGAAATAATGACAAAATTGCCTATGTAAAAAGCGCACCTATTCCTTTGCTTGATAAAGCCGGTTATTTGAAAATAACAATTAATAAAGGTGTGACTTCAACGTTAAAAGGAAGACCAATAGATTCTGATATAACAAGTACAATAAATATACCCGATAAATATCATTTAAGCGTTACCAAAACAGAGCTTACCCTAGTTGAAAAAAGTAATGAAAAAATACAACAAGTATTAATTTTATCATTAAGCCATGCGGTTAAATCAGAGGATGTATCGAAAGCTATTAAAGTCTGGAAATTACCTGAAAATCAAGGTCGCTCATATAAGGAACGATATTACAACGACAATTCTTACCGTTATGAAACAAAATTCAATGTAACGCCAGAAATACTCAAAAAAGCCATTCCTTTATCAATAAAGCCAATTGATACTGAACTTACTTATCAAAACCAAATTAGTTTTGAATTTAAAACAGAACAAAATTCTGAGTTATATATTGAAGTTAATCAACCTTTATCGTCTCAAGATGGTTACTTTCTAAAAGAACAGTATCACCAAGTATTAACCGTGCCTAACTACCCAACCTATCTTGATTTTGCGGCAAAAGGATCGCTATTATCCCTATCAGGTGAGAAGAAACTACCTATCGTTTCGCGCAACGTAGAAAATATGAAGCTAGAAATAGATCGCGTTATACCATCGCAACTTCAACATTTGGTGGCATTTAATACAAACTATGAATTTACAGATATGGATTTTGGAGAGCTTAATAATGATCATTTTGTGGAAAAATACACAGTAACTGAAAATTTTAAAGGTGCTCCAGAAGAAATTAAATACACAAATGTCGACTTAACTCGTTACTTAACAGCCAATACAAATGGCAATAAAAATCGTGGTGTTTTCTTATTAAGACTTTATGGAAAAGACAAAAAAGACGCTAAATATAAGTTTATAGCTTCTCGCTTTATTGTTGTTACCGATTTAGGTATTATAGCCAAAAAGTCGCTCGATCAATCTAATGATCTCTTTATTCAATCAATAAGCTCTGGCAAACCAATTAATGGTGCGAAAGTTTCTGTACTTGGAATGAATGGGGTCACAATTACGTCTAAAATGACTGATAGCGATGGACATGTCCGTTTTGCTCCATTGTCTGAATATTATCGAGGTATCAAACCACTTTTATACGTTGTTGAAAAAGGTCGTGACCTATCATTTTTACCAATTAAAAGTTATGAAAGGAATTTAAATCTATCTCGTTTTGATATCGGCGGTATTCGTGAAACTATCGAAGGAGGAGAATTACGAGCTCATATCTTTTCAGATCGAGGAGTTTATCGCCCTGGTGACACATTTCATATCGGTACTATCGTAAGAGCACAAAAATGGACTAATTCATTGGCGGGAGTTTCTGTAGAAGCGGAAATTTACGATCCAAAATCCAATTTAGTACTAAAAAAACCAATTGTACTGGACAAATCAGGATTTAATGAACTTAGCTATAAAACCAGTTATGAATCGCCTACTGGTAATTGGTATATTAATTTATACTTAAAAAATGACAATGACGGGGATGATGAAGATTCTCGTATACTATTAGGTTCTAGCTCCATTGTCATTCGTGAGTTTGAGCCAGATAAAACAACCGTATCGCTTAAGTTGTTACCAGAAATAAAAGATGGTTGGTTAAAACCTGAAAATATCCAAGCTGAAATTAAAGCCAAAAATCTAATTGGTACAGATGCAGCTAATCGTCGAGTAACAAATACATTAATTCTAGAACCATCTTCTCCTTATTTTAAAAAATATGAAGATTACTATTTTTATCAAAATATTTCTAGCCAGAGGACTAGTTTTAAAGTTGAGTTAGATGAAGAAAAAACAGACGAAAATGGCCTAGTCAAAATTAACCTCAATGATAATATGGAAAGCTTTGAGGGTAACTATACACTAAGAATGTTAACGGATGTTTTTGAACCAGAAAGTGGCCGCAGCGTTGCTGCTACAGCAAGTACTTTTATATCTGCGAGTGATTATTTGGTCGGAGCCAAAGCTGACGGTAATTTAAGATACATTAACAAAGATTCTGTTCGCCATATTGATTTTATCGCAATTAATCCAGCTTTAGATAAAATAGAACTAGCAGACTTAAAACTGGTTTTACTTGAAGAAACTTATTTATCGATTTTAGTCAAACAAGCTTCTGGTCTTTATAAATATGAGTCCCGTCGTAAAGAATCAGTCATCTCAGAACAATCATTTAAGATCAATCAAGATAAAACCCGTTATCAATTAGATAGCAAAAATCCAGGCAATTATATTATTCAAATCAAAGATAAAGAGGATAATTTACTTTACCAAGGAAAATATGCAATTGTTGGTACAGCTAATGTTACTCGCAATTTAGATCGTAATGCCGAACTAGCGTTAAAGATTAAAGAAGCTGAATATAAGCCAGGAGATGAAATAGAAGTTTCAATCACTGCACCATATGTAGGCAGCGGTATTATTACTGTTGAACGCGACAAGGTTTACGCTTGGAAGTGGTTCCATACTGACACAACAAGCTCGGTACAAAAAATAAAACTGCCTAAAAATATTGGTGGTAACGGGTATATTAATGTCCAATTTATTCGTGACCCAAATTCAGATGAAATTTTTATGAGTCCACTTAGTTACGGCGTTATACCATTTAAAATTTCAAATGAACAATTTAACGATAAAATCGTTTTACAAGCACCCTCACTTATAAAACCAGGAGAAACACTGCCAATTACTTTACATACTAATACGCCTCAAAAAGCGGTTATCTTTGCTATAGATGAAGGCATTTTACAGGTTGCAAATTATAAACTTAAAGATCCATTAAACAGCTTCTTACGCAAGAAAGCATTATCGGTAAGTACATCGCAAATATTAGATCTTATATTGCCAGAATTTCGTCATTTAATAACGGCTTCCGCTCCTGGAGGTGATGGAGATAATGATGATGTATTATCAAATCATTTAAATCCGTTTAAACGAAAAATAGATGAGCCTGTTGCCTATTGGTCAGGTATTATTGACATAGATGGGGATAAAACGGTTGAATATAAAGTGCCGGATTATTTTAATGGTAAAATTCGTATCATGGCTGTATCGGTTGGCGATAAAACAATGGGGCATAACCAAATGTCAACAACTGTACATAATGATATTGTTTTACAACCTAACGCCCCATATTTTGCTGCACCAAATGATGAATTTGAAGTTACACTTAATGTAACTAATTTGATAGAAAAAATCGGCGACAAAGTCATTCCAATCAATGTTAAGGTTTCAACATCACCTAATTTATCAATTAATGGAGATAACCAAAAAACAATTGAGCTGGCTAATGGTAAAGATGGTGTTTTGAAATTTAACTTTAAAGCAACCGATAATTTAGGAAATGCAGATCTTCATTTTTCAGCTAATTACAATGATATTACAATTACTCGTGATGTTAGTCTTTCAATAAGGCCGTTAACTGAGTATAGGTTAATTACTAAAATGGGAAGAATGGCAAGTAAGAATGAAATCTTTAGCGGCTTTAGAGATATGTATGGCAGCTTAAGTAAACGTGAAGCTGCTGCCTCTTATTCACCATTTATACTAAGTAAAGGTTTAAGCACCTATTTACAAGATTACCCACACTACTGCTCTGAACAAATTGTCAGTAGAGCAACGCCTATTTTGATAGCTGGCAAATATCGCGATTTTGATTTAATTTCGAAACAGGGGCTAACACCTTTATCAGAATTATTTCAAGTACTTCAATCTCGCCAAAATAGTGAGGGAGCAATTGGCTTGTGGTACTCAACGAATAATGTTGATCCATTTATTACATTATATGCAGTAAACTTTATGCTTGAAGCTAAAGAGATGGGATATAAAGTTCCAGAAAAAATGTTAAACAATGCAAATAAATATTTACAGAAAATTGCTAACTCTAGTTACTATGACAATTATGGCTTTAAAATTCGATCTCATGCAATCTATCTATTAACACGCCAAAATCAAGTAACTACAAGTTATTTAGCATCTATAATTGCAGATCTAAATAGAAATTCAAATATGCAATGGAAAAAAGATATCATAGCAATGTATTTAGCCTCATCATATAAAATGCTAAAAATGGATAAAGAAGCCAATAAATTACTTAAACCAATTTGGCGACAACTAGAAACAGCATACGATCATGCTTGGTGGACAAACAAATATTATGACCCACTAGTTGTTGATGCAGGAAGGATTTATTTAATTAGCAAACATTTTCCTGAAAAGGCAAAAATGATTCCAGCTCAAGCACTTGAAAATATGGTTATCATGCTTAACAAACAAAGATACACAACTCAATCCGCTGCAATGACTATCCTTGCTTTAAGTAGTTATTCGTCAAGTATTGATAAATCTAATTTATCTAATGATACTCTCCAAATTAGTGCAATATCTAAAGATGGAGAAAAACAAAAAATCATTGCTAATTTAAATGGAATTCTAGCCAAAGGTAAATTTGATGCTCAAGATACTAAAATCAATGTAACAAATAAATCAGATTTACCTGCTTGGTACATGCTTTCAGAGCAAGGTTATGACACAACACCGCCTAAAGAACCAATTAAACGCGGTCTTGAAATCTATCGTGAATTCACAGACCTTGAGGGCAAACCCGTTGAACAAGTTAAGCTGGGCGATAAAATCAACGTGACGATTCAACTCCGTGCGGTATCAGATGATGGAATAACGAATATAGCAATTGTCGATTTGCTACCTGGCGGCTTTGAAGTTGTACAACAACCTATAACTAATCAGGAAGATGTCAGTGAGGAATATGAAGAATATGAGGAATATGACAACCATGAATACAGTGGTTATAACTGGGTTTCACCAATTGCTACAAAAACTGGTACTTGGTATCCTGAATATACCGATGTACGTGAAGATCGTGTTATTATTTATGGAGAAACTTATAATAGTAAAATACAAAAATTCACTTATCAAATCAAAGCAACTAATGTGGGCACTTATAGTATTCCACCTGCATTTGGTGAAGCAATGTATGATCGTGATATTCAAGCTGTATCCAAAGGTGGGCAGAAAATAAGTATCATCCCGTAGCAATATTTTACAACTACTTATTCATTTTCCAAACGGGCTTAAGCCCGTTTTTTTCAATATACATTGAATATATAAAAAAGCTATGTTTCAAAACATAGCTTTTTATGCCTAACTAAACTTTATATTAATAAAACTAAATAACGATATCGTTAATACACTTAATCAGCAACAAAAGAATTGATTTTTCTAGTTTCATCAAATGCTTGTTCAAACGCTCTTGTCGCCCCATGATAACTTAGAAGTGGATCTTTTTATCTTGAACATTCTTTCATTATATTATGTTTTGTTTGGAAAGTTTTACTAGATGTTAACTGTTTATATAATGAGTCTAAATCTTTACCTATTAAAGTAAAAAATTTATTCCAATCATTTAACTGATTTTCTAAAAATACTCGACCTTTCTCACAAACAATCGTATCTAACTAGATATTTGGTATCGTATTTTTTTAATCTCGGCTAATTTAGGCGGTGGGTTTGGTTACAGGATGATTCGATGATTATTTCGGTGTTGAATGCTATCACAGACCGGCATTTACGCTGGGGCTTTCCTAAATGTTTTAATCGTATCAGAAAGCTCGGCTATAAATAGAATCATAAACGGGTATATCGGGTGTATTGTGAATTAAAGCTTAATCTCAGGGTAAAGCGTAAAAAACGTATTCCTCCACGATGCCCGGAAAGGTTATTAGTCCCCAATAAACAAGGTGAATGTTGGTCCATGGATTTTATGAGTGACAGTAGCCGTAATCAACGTCGCTTTAGGACATTCAATGTCATCGATGACTTTAATCGTGAGGCGTTAGGTATTGATATTGCAGTAAGCTTACCCGCAGGAAGGATTACCCGTTACTTAGATAAACTGGCCGAATATCATGGGTATCCATTAAAAATACGGGTAGATAATGGACCAGAATTTACAGGAAAAACCTTTACCAACTGGGCTAAATTACATGGTATAACCATTGATTATATCCAGCCCGGTAGCCCTTATCAAAATGGCTATATTGAACGATTTAATCGTACCTATCGTACTGAAGTACTCGATTTATATCTTTTTAACAACTTAGCGCAAGCAAGGAGAATAACTGAAGAATGGTTAACGATTTATAACACCGAAAGACCGCATGAGGCATTAAATAACATGACACCGATTGAGTATAAAACACTAAAACAAGCAGCATGATTTTCTACGTGAGTTGTGTAATAAGTTTGGGGTATTTACACAATAAACACACCATTAATAATTTTAACAGGAAGTTCAACCTCTTATTTTCACCATTAATAACAACTGGAACAGAATTAAAATGACTAGATATTAACTTATCGTAAGCTTCATCACTCACATTAGCCGTTGTATAGAAAGTGGTAAATAAATAATAGTTGCTTTGTGTTGGATTAATTAACCCTGAAGTATTAGATATCGAAGGTTTTACAATAAAATTTAATGATTGATCACCATAAGATAACGTATGTTTACCATACTCAAATGTATAATTAACACTTAGTTTTGCAAGAATTGTTAACTCTTTTCTATCAATCGTTATTTTTATTTCATTAACGGTAGGATTGTCAATCATACGATCAATAGAACTAGACAAAAGACTACCCGAATCAAAACAACCCACCAACGCTATGTGGTAAACTGACAATAAAGAATAGTTCGTTTTTTCACCGCATTAATTTTTATAAGCATGTAAAAAGGAAGAGAATATTACCGTAAATGGTATAAAAATCATTTAACTATAAATTTTTTATACCATTTGTCACAAATTTAAAATGAGGATGATGAGTATAAAATCATGTAACACTATCTATAATTAAATAAGCACAGCAGTAATTGATTGATTTTTACGATATAAGTAGAAAGCCCTATACGTATCGCCGACCGGTTTGCACCTACACAACGCATGTTGCGAACAATTCTAATAAAAATTATAAACCGTGTCTAGTTTTTGAAGACCCTGCCATAATTGCTCATACCCCATTTAAGTGTACTTTACGAGATTAGTGGGCAGGGTGCAGTTGCACGCAATTCTAATATAAAGCTAAACCCTCGTGTCTAGCCGTGTACTAAATCACCCCAAGATTTTTGCTTTTTGCGCTTGAAACTCTTCTTCTGTGATGATACCTTTTTCTTTCAATGTTGCTAATTTTTCTAATCTCTCGTACGGGTCGTTATTTGCGTTTTGTTGTTGTATTTGCTGGGTGTTAGTTCCATTTTGTTTTACGGCTTCCATTGCTTCTTTAACCATGTTTGTAAACGGAATTACATTATCTTTATCTACATTTTCGACTGTGTACGTATGCCCGTCTGCCGCTATTACAATTTGACCAAATAATATTTTTGTTTGTCCGCCAACAGATGAGATGTGGCTTAGGTTTATCGCTATTTGTTTTAAACCAAAAAACATACCTTTATCTAAAAAAATCACTCGGTGATTTGTTAATATAATTAACCACGTTTTGCCATCCATGTGTCCAGACGATATTGCGATAGGCGTTTCATCAGACATTGCAATTTCTGGAAAATGCAAAAACTCCTTTTTAGTAAAAAAACCACTATCTTTAGATAGCTTTTTTAATCGTTCAAATTCTGCTAATAGTTGCTGTTTTGTTGCTGTTTTATAATCAATCATTTTTTCCCTTTTTAGATGATTAAATTTAGTTTGTCCCTTGCAATAGCTGATACTCATCATCAGTAATCGCACCCTTTTCTTTCAAGTTTTCGAGCAATTAGAATAAAGCTAGTTTTTAATTAAACTTTCAACTCTTTAACATACTCCAAATCCAACCCAAGAGCTTCGGTTAAAAAGCGGCGTGGGCTGTATTCTTTTTCTGCGTATTCAATATAAGATTCCAAGCTGTCTGTTTTAAATGTACGTTGATCGTTGCTGTCAAAACAGTAACCAGAAAAATAAACTTCGTTATATGAGTTTATTTGCACTTTATCTAATAATAATTCTCTTTTGCCATCGGAATATCCAAATGAAATTGAAAATAAGCCTGAACTCCAAATTGTGGTTAAGCTATTTTTAAATTTTTCAAAATCTTGTTCTTTCTGTTCGTATTCATTATTATCGGTATAGTTTGAATCGTTATATGAAGCAGTTTGAACTGAAGCTTTTTTAGTACAACAACAACAAGTCCTACATTTTTCAATTCGTCCATTTCTGTTGCCTTGTCCGAAGATTGCTCGACCTAACAAAATTAAACCACAAATAACAAATGAACAAAGAGAAACACCACCTAAAGTAACCATAATTGAATTAGGTGGTGAATCGTCTTTAGGAAAAGTAATGATATAGATGGCAAAAATTATTAAACTAAAAATAAAAACCTTTTTTACTGTGATCTTAGATTTTTTTGTAGACATTATTTATTTCCTATCAAATCAATTTAGTCTTTAATACATTAGATTTTTTATCAGTGGTAATAGCGCCACGGCTTTTTAATGTTGCGATACGTTCTAATTTTTCTAATGCTTCATTTGTAACATCAATTGATTTTTTCTATTTTGATACCGTCAATGTTGGAGCGCCCTCGCCCGTACAAAACCATTGCGGATTTATTCCTGTATCCACAATACAACTCAAGACAAGATCATGTGGAAACGCACTCCTGTGGATTCTGTTCCCTATTACGCTCGCTGAGGCATTCATTAGATCTGCAATTCCTTTTATTGTTTTTTCATAAGTAATTATGATGCGTTCTATAATATTTCGAGTATTTGAATCATATTCCATTTATAACCTCAAAATATTAACAAATTGTTATTAAAACGCAACAATGTGCTATGACAATCCAAAAAACATAACAAAACGGATGGAAAGCAAGCACCAATAAACATCAATAATATTTAAATATAGGATTATTAACCATAATTCCAAAAATTGCAATAGCTCCATAAGTTCCTTTTGTTACTACACAAAAATTTGCTGAACTGACAGGTATACCTATAGCGACAGTTAAAAACAAAATTCAAAGAGACGAATTTCCGATCCACAAAAAAAACAGTAAGGTAGGTAAAACAAGCAGAGAAACACCTTTGAGTAATATGGTCGCTCTCACTATTGAGGGCTGCCGTGGTTTTAACGGCAATCTAACAAAAGACATTAAAGGAGCGAAATAATGAGCTATACAGTCTATTTAAGTTCGAAATACACCAGCATTTCGAAAATAATTTATATTCAAATATAATTGATGTTACTACGTGATATAATAGAGGTGTCAGGCGAAGAACAACAATTTTATTGAATTGAAAAATAAACGAGTCGCATATTGCCGAGTCAATAGAGATTTTTGTAAATTACGAGACGAGTTATTTTTGCTAGAGTACTGGGGAAAATATAACCCGCCCGCTTTTTTTGAAATAAGTCCATTGACAGAAAAATTATACAAACAACAAGGAATCAATACGCAAGCTCTGCTTGTTCACAAATATAGCACAACAACAGAACTTTATAACGATTTGAGGGGGAAGAGAGTGGCAGCATCTACGGATTTAAAAACATACAGAGTCTACGTATTAAAGCAAAGAAGAGGTGGTAGTGAAATTCTTTTAGAAACAAGGACTAATACTACCAACTTTGAGATAGCAAAAGCGGCTTTTTGGCAACTGTATCATCAACATTATGATAACAAACATCTTTTATTAATGGCTTGTAACAGTAAAAAAATTAATGTATATCGTTATCAATCGAAAACGGGTGACGATTGCTACATTTCTGCAGATGATGCGCTGAATAATGAATAGAGAAAAGCAACAAAACACTAACAGGCGTACCGACCGCGGAATGCAGGATGACTGCGTTTGCCCAGCGCGTACTTGACAGAAGAAGAGAGCGCATTATTAAAAGAATTGGCTGTCATTTGCGGTTCTCAAAAAGCCGCAATATTTGAAGGCCTAAAACTTTTAAAAGAAAAATTAAAAAAGTAAAAATAATAGTTAACCAGTGGCGCACGACATTGTGTCATGTATCCAGAGTTAAGGCATAACTCAACTGAACTGACTGATTCCAGAATTACTTAAAAGATTAATATTATGAAAGGTTTTAAATTCTCACATTACATTGAAAGAATGACTCTCAATGGCGTATCTATCGCTGTCTATTACAATTGCGATAGATCGGCTTATAGGCTGGCTACAAAAAAAGATGGGGCTAAAATTCGCTGCACAATCATAGTTAATTTAACAGCTAAGACATATGATGCTTTGCCATGCGAGCCTTACAATAACATTGATAGATTTATTGCATGCGCTTCAATGTGCGGAATTGCTTTTTATTTATCTAAATCAACAGCCATTTTACCGCCACTTATTATTTTTTGATAATTTACAACAGAAGAAAAGTTAAGATGAAATATTGATTTTATTGGTGCCAGTGGTCGGACTCGAACCGACACGCTTTTAAGGGCGGCGGATTTTGAATCCGCTGCGTCTACCAATTTCGCCACACTGGCACTAAACGTGAAAACAAGTAAACGTTGGCATTATACTGAGCTTTACTATATCTGCCAACAGATATTAGCTGTAAGGCATTTCATTTGCCTAAAAAACAAGCTACCACTTACGTTTCCAAGCAGGTAATTTTTTAAGAATGATATAAGCTGTTTGTTTAGCTACGGCTTTATCTACATTGTGATTATTGGCATATTGTAATGCAACTTCATACCATTTTTCGTCAAATGTTTTCATTGTGCCGTCTTTATGAGCACAATGCTTACAATAACTTTTCGACATATCAAGTAGCGGATAGTCACTAATTGCGGTCATTGGCATGCCACAGGCAATACACATTTTCATGTTTTAGATTCCAAGTAGATTAAAAAGGTAATTAAATAATTGCCTGCCTTATCTTGTTAAAAAGCCTACTCCTAGTTAAACAAAATTACAAGATAGTATTAAAAATAGATACGTTTATCTTAGAAATTGAGCTCAATTTGTGATGTAACTGGATTTAATTGCCGGTGTTGCTGTTGTGATAATAGATAACGACGTCTTAACGCCCGTTGTTTGCATAAGCGTAAGATTTCTTGTTTTTGCTTATCATTAAAAGTTAACCATTTAAATCTTTCTTCTCTGGAACGATAACAGGTAATACAATAACCTTGTTTATCTGTTTGACAAACACGCTTACAAGGACTTGGAATATCAAAAAATTCTATTTGATCCAACTTATCATTTCCCCTTTAGGCGACACCAAAATTGACTAATGTTCTTTTAACCCTAAACCTTTACTCAGCACTTTAAAACAGCCATCGCAATCGTGTCTCGCAGCATGGAGTAATGTTTGCGTTGGTGCATGAATTAATTTATTGGTTAAACGATGTGAAAACTCAGCAAAAACATCATCAATATTGGCACCTTGTTTGATCGCATTTAAAGCTTTTATTTGTAGCTCACGTTTAATACTTTCAGCATTACTACGATACTGCTTAACATAAGCAACCGCATGTCTAGCCTTAAGCCAACTTATAAAATGTTCTGCTTGCTCTTGAATAAGGTGTAGAGCCTCTTTAGCGGCAATGGCTCGTTGCTCTAAATTACTTTCAACTGTTTTTTGTAAATCATCAATAGTATAGAGGTGTACATTATCAAGTTGATTAACCTCTTCCTCAACATCACGGGGAACCGCTAAGTCAATAAATAACATTTGACGATAATTTCTAGCCTTCAAGGTTCGTTCAACCATACCTTTACCAATAATAGGTAGAGGGCTCGCTGTTGAACTAATCACAATATCAACATCCTTAAGTCGGTTAGCAATATCAGGCAATGAAATGATTTCTGCATCAATATCAGAAGCAAGTTTCAATGCTTTTTCGCGAGTTCGATTGGCAATAATAACTTGATTAAATCCATGTGGCTTTAAGTAACGAGAGATAAGCTCTATCGTTTCCCCTGCCCCAACAAGCATAATATTTAAACTTGAGGTATCAACAAAAAGATGGCGAGCAACTAAACAAGAAGCATAAGCGACAGATGCAGTATTTGCACCAATATTGGTTTCACTACGAACCATTTTGGCTACATGAAATGTAGTTTGAAAAAGCTTTTTTAATTGAACAGACAAACACGCTTGTTGTTGAGCGAAACGATATGCTTGTTTAACTTGCCCTAAAATTTGTGGCTCACCAATGATCATAGAGTCTAAACCACTTGCCACTGCCATTAAATGTTCAACAGCACCTTGTCCATCATGCCAATAAAGTGAATCTCGATAAAGATTAATATCAATATGATGAAATTGCCCTAACCAACTTTCGACTGATTGTTTTAATCTTAGATAATCAGTTGGATGTTCATAACTAAGATAAATTTCTGTTCGATTACAGGTAGACAAAATAGCACACCCTTCAACCAAAGGGTGTTGGTATAAGCTGTATAGCGCTTTATCGACAATCTCAGTAGGAAAAGCAAGCTTTTCTCTTAAAGAGACCGGCGCAGTTTTATGATTAACTCCAAAAATTGTAATTGACATTGCATCGCTTCTTTTTATAGGTTCTGTTAGGTATAATTATTTTATTAAGCGTTTCTTTAAAATTTGTATTATACATAAAAAACCACAAAGGTTCTTTTTCTTATTCCGACAATTATCAGTTATAATATTGCAATCTTTGAAACTAACAACTAAAGAGTTATTTCATGTCTAAAATTAAATATGCTTTTATTATCATGTTGCTTTTACTTATCACCGCATGCCAAGCAACTAAATCACAAAATACGGCATCAGTTGAACAACAATGGCAAGCACATCAACAAAATCTCAAGCAAATAAATGCATTCCAAGTTAAAGGCAGTATAGCTCATATAAGTGATAAATCTCGAAATTATGGTCGATTTTTAATTACCCAACAGTCAACAGATAATTACGAAGTCAAATTAACTACACCTGTTGGTACCAACATTTTGACGTTAAGCGTGGAGCCTGACAATGCTCAATTGGTTGATCAAAATGGTGGAAGTTATCAAGATGTCAATATTGAAAATCTTATGAAAAAAATATCTAACGTAAACATTCCGCTGAATTCTTTACATAATTGGCTAAAAGGATTTTCAGACAACGTAAATACAGACAAAATAGATAATGCTGGGCGATTAACTTCAACTGTATTTATGCAAAATAATAACAAATGGGCATTAAAAATTCCAAGTTATGCGACTTACACCTATAAAAATAAAAAGATTGACTTACCTGCAGCGATTGAGCTTACACATGATGATGAAGTTATCCGCTTAAAAATTAGTAACTGGATTTTACGATAACGGGTAATAGTTATGAAAAAATGGTTATCGCCAGCTAAATTAAATTTATTTTTGTATATTACTGGTCGTCGTGCTGATAATTACCATAATTTACAGACATTATTTCAATTTATTGATTACTGTGACAACTTATCATTTACCCTCCGCCAAGATGATCAAGTTAACCTATTGACATCATTTGCAAATATTCCAGATGATAAAAATCTAATCATAATTGCCGCAGAACGATTAAAATCTTATGTCAAACTAACAAAACTGGGAGTAGACATTGCCATTGATAAAAAGATTCCAATGGGTGGTGGTCTTGGCGGTGCCTCATCTAATGCAGCAACGGTATTAGTTGCGCTTAATCAGTTATGGCAATTAAATTTATCACTGGATGAATTAATTGAAATTGGCCGCACAATTGGCGCTGATGTGCCCATTTTTATTTATGGGCATGCTGCGTTTGCCGAGGGGATTGGCGATCAATTTTCCCCTATAGATATTCCTGAATATTGGTATCTAGTTGCTTATCCTAATATTGAAATATCTACAGTTAAGGTATTTAATGATCCTGAATTAACCCGTGATACGCCTATCCAGAATATAACTGATTTGCTTTCTTTACCGTTTAGCGAATTTAAAAATGATTGTGAAAATGTCGTTCGAAAACGTTATCCAAAGGTAGATAATATTATTACTTATCTTTCACAATATGGCACAACTCGATTAACTGGCACTGGAGCATGTGTTTTTACACAATGCGAATCTAAACAACAAGCTTTAGCGATTCAATCAAAGCTTAAAGCACTATCAGTTCATAGTTTTGTGACTAAATCATTAAACGTTTCGCCTTTATATGAAAGTTAAACAAACACTTTAATCAACAAATATCATTAACGGGTAAGGTGTTTTGTTAACAGAATCAAGATTTAAATATCTAGTAAGTCATATGCATTTAATATCCAAACTTCCAACGAAAAACGCTATAATGATAAGTGGTTTTATAAATTTCTTAGTGCTTTTTTATGAACTTTATTCAATTATCTTCTTTTTTCAAATTAAACTACCTACATATTGTATTTATTTGTGAAAATTGAAAGAGCTTACAAAGCATTTTTTACTATATATATTAACTTAACTATTGATGGCTTACATACTTATGATAT